>JAZQFO010000122.1:0-9485 GCA_045539535.1 Acetatifactor sp. | reverse complement strand
GGGAGAATACGCATCAGAGCCTCTTGGAGACTATTTTGCCGGTCCCAACCACATTTTGCCTACCAACGGCACCGCTAAGTTCTTCTCACCGGTAAATGTGGATGATTTTATCAAGAAGACAAGTATTATCTCTTATTCCAGAGAAGCACTGGAAAAGGTACATAAAAATATCGAGCTGTTTGCCGAGAGCGAAGGTCTCACCGCACACGCCAACAGCATCAAAGTCCGCTTTGAATAATTAATAACGGAGGAACGCACATGGCACGTATTGCAAAGTTAAAACGTACAACCAAAGAAACCGATATCAGCATCGCATTAAATCTGGATGGCAACGGTACCGCATCGGTAGATACCGGCATCGGATTTTTTGACCACATGCTGGACGGTTTTACCAAGCATGGTTTCTTTGACCTGGACTGCAAGGTAAAGGGTGATTTGCAGGTGGACGGACATCACACTGTAGAGGACACCGGTATTGTACTCGGTAATTGCATCAAGCAGGCAGTGGGAGATAAGAAGGGTATTCGTCGCTACGGTTACTTTATCCTGCCCATGGATGACGCTTTGGCACTCTGTGCAGTAGATTTGTGCGGACGCCCCTATTTGAATTTTGAGTGTGATTTTCCTACAGAGCGTGTTGGATATCTGGACACGGAGCTTGTGCGTGAATTTTTCTATGCGGTTTCCTACACAGCAGGCATGAATCTGCACATTAAAATGCTTGCAGGTACCAATAGTCACCATATGATTGAGGCTATTTTTAAAGCCTTTGCTAAAGCGCTTGACATGGCAGTCAGCGAGGAACCCCGCACCACAGAGGTTCTAAGCACCAAGGGCAGCCTGTAAAATAGAATTACCAAAGAATATCGAGGAATATGTTATGACAAACCATACTAAGAAATTTATCCCTTGCATTTATTTATACAGAGAGCATGCTGTCAAAAGCCTGACAGACACCACCGTTGTAGAGACAGATCCCTTACGCTTGGTTGCTCTTTACAATGAAAATAACGCCGACGAGCTGATTGTGTTTGATATGTCTGAAGGCGATGCCGAGCACGAGGCCAATCTGGATATTATGAAGGAAATTTGTGCTACTGCAGAAATGGACGTCATCGGTGCCGGCAATATCAAACGCATGGAAGATGTGAAGAAAATTCTCTATACCGGTTGCAAAAAGGCCATTTTGGACTATGAGAAGGAGAGCAATATCCAGATTACCCAGGAGGTATCCTTGAAGTTTGGTCAGGACAAAATCCTGCTTTCCTACAATGCCCCCCAGGTTCTTTCTGAGAATATGGAGCTGATTAAACAGTACGTTTCCGGCCTGGTACTCATGAATCCTCATCAGATTCGCGAAACCATGGAAATCATTGACTTACCCTTCATCGTACAGATTAATCAGATTGCACTAAATAAATTAATCGAAATTTTTGACTATGAAGGTGTTTGCGGTATTACAGGTAACACAATCAATGACAATATCAATGACCTTTTGTCCTTAAAGGATTTGTGCATGCAGAATGACATTGCCGTAGAGACCCTAAAGGCTGCCTATTCCTGGTCTGATTTTAAATTAAACAGCGACGGCATGGTGCCCGTGATTGTACAGGATTATAAGACCGATCAAGTTCTTATGATGGCGTACATGAACGAGGAAGCTTATCTGGAAACCCTGCGCACCGGCAAAATGACCTACTACAGCAGAAGTCGTCAGGAGCTTTGGCTGAAGGGCGCTACCAGCGGACATTTCCAGTATGTGAAGAGTTTGTCCGCAGATTGTGATATGGATACCATTCTTGCTAAGGTTTCCCAGGTTGGAGCAGCCTGTCATACCGGCGCTAAGAGCTGTTTCTTCAACGAAATTACCAAGAAGGATTACGAGCCTTCCTCCAATCCTCTGCAGGTATTTGAAGAAGTATTTGATGTAATTAAGGACCGCAAAATCCATCCCAAGGAAGGCTCCTACACCAATTACCTGTTTGACAAGGGCATTGATAAAATCTTAAAGAAGTTAGGCGAGGAGGCAACCGAAATTGTCATTGCTGCCAAGAATCCCAACGCCAATGAAATTAAGTACGAAATCAGTGATTTCCTCTATCATATGATGGTGCTCATGGCAGAAAAGGATGTCACCTGGGAGGAGATTACCACAGAGCTGGCCAATCGCTAGAATTCCTTTATTCAGAATCAGTTACGAGACTTTCAGAAGCAGCATCTACCCACGCGGTGATGCTGCTTTCGTAATCCTGACCAATGACCTGAAAACATTGGGCAGCATTGATTCCCAAAATGCTTTTGCCTGACAAATCACAGACCACAATCAACAAAAACAATGCAACTGACAACAAAATCCGAACAGGAAAGGTGGATAGTTCTTCCTCCGGTTCAGCCTCCTTTGATGCGCCATAAACAATCATTTCCCGTCTGGACATATCCATCCTGTCTCTTTCGTTTCTGGAGCGAATCTGATGCATTAATTCCAACTTCTTATCAACTGTTATTTCACTCATAAAGCCTCTATTTTTTCTCTTTTTACTCTTTTTACAATTTATGCAAAGCTTGTTAGAAACTTGCTAAAGCACCTGCAACTATGGTATAATTAACTTTTAAAAAGGAGATTAGACTTATGCATAATAAACTGGCACTTTCAGATGATATTTTAATGAAAATTGAGAAGCCTGCCCGCTATATCGGACAGGAAGTTAACGCAGTTATAAAAGACAAGAAAAAAGTTAATGTGCGCTTTGCAATGTGCTTTCCTGATGTATATGAAATCGGCATGTCCCATCTGGGCATTCAGATTCTTTATGATATGTTCAATTCCATGGAAGATGTGTGGTGTGAACGAGTGTATTCACCATGGCTGGATCTTGACGCCATCATGCGTAAGGAGAAGATTCCTCTATTTGCACTGGAGTCCCAAGACCCTATCAAGGATTTTGATTTCCTGGGCATTACTATTCAATACGAGATGTGTTATACCAACATCCTGCAGGTTCTTGATTTGGCAGGCATTCCTCTCAATGCCGCAGAGAGAGGGGAGGATTGTCCCATTGTAATCGGCGGCGGTCCCTGTTCCTACAATCCGGAACCCATTGCTGATTTCTTCGATATTTTCTACATTGGTGAGGGCGAAACCCGATATGAAGAACTGATTAACCTCTATAAGGAATGTAAGGCGGCAGGAGTAGGCAGAATAGAATTCCTGCGTCGTGCTGCCAAGATTCCCGGCATGTATGTGCCTATGTTCTATGAGGTAAGCTATCATGAGGACGGAACCATTGCATCCTTCCTCCCCACCGAGGACGGAATTCCTTCCACTATCTTAAAAGAGATTGCCATGGATGTCAGTTCCATTCCTTATCCCATGAAACCAGTGGTCCCTTACACCAAGGTCACCCAGGACAGAGTGGTACTTGAGATTCAAAGAGGCTGTATCAGAGGCTGCCGATTCTGTCAGGCCGGCCAGCTGTATCGTCCCGTCCGTGAAAGAGACGTGGATGTTTTAAAAAAATATGCTGTAGAAATGCTGAAAAACACCGGACACGAGGAGATTTCCCTAAGCTCTTTAAGCTCCAGCGACTACAGTAAGCTACCTGAATTTATTGATTATCTGATTGAATCCTGCAATGAGAAGCATGTAAATATTTCCCTTCCTTCGCTGCGTATTGACGCTTTCTCTTTGGATGTGATGAGCAAGGTACAGGATGTAAAGAAGTCCAGCCTTACCTTTGCACCGGAAGCCGGCAGTCAGAGACTTAGAAATGTAATCAACAAAGGATTGACCGAAGAAGTCATTTTACAGGGCTCCAAACTTGCTTTCGAAGGCGGGTGGTCCAGGGTAAAGCTTTACTTTATGTTGGGACTTCCCACGGAGACAGAAGAAGATATCCGTGGTATTGCTGAACTTTCCAACAAAATTGCAGCCACCTATTTTGATACTGTTCCCAAGGAGAAGCGTGCAAGCGGCAGCGTACAGATTGTGGCCAGCACCTCTTTCTTTGTACCAAAGCCTTTTACTCCCTTCCAGTGGGCACCTCAGTGTACGAAGGAAGAATTCCTGGATAAGGCTTATCTGACCCGCAGTGCCATCAGCGAGCAGATTAATCAGAAACGAATCAAATACAATTGGCACGAAGCAGACGCCAGCGTTATGGAAGGTGTCCTTGCCAGAGGTGACAGACGACTTTGTGACGTTATCCGAAGAGTCTATGAAAAGGGCGGATTCTATGACGCCTGGAGCGAATATTATGACAATGAACGGTGGCTTGAAACTATCGAGGAATGCGGACTGACAGTAGACTTCTATACCAGCCGTAAACGTGAAGAAGACGAAATATTCCCATGGGATTTCATTGATTGCGGTGTAACCAAAGAATTTTTACTTCGGGAGTGGAAAAAAGCCCAAGCTGAAACGGTTTCTGAGAACTGTAAGGTAAAATGCCAGGGTTGTGGTGCCCAGCGTTTTAACGGCGGCATCTGTAAAGAGCCCAAATGCGGCACAGCGCAGGTTGATACGGCCAATATGCCCGAAAAACAGCCCGAAGAAAAGATTGATGAAACACCTGATATCATCGATAAAACTGATATACCCAACGAGGTAGTTGCAACGCCTAAATCCAAAATCCGCTTACGCGTGAAATTCACCAAGCACGGGGCAGTACGATTCATTGGTCATTTGGATGTTATGCGTTTCTTCCAAAAAGCGATTCGACGTGCGGAAATTGATGTGGCATATTCTGCAGGATTTAGTCCTCACCAGATTATGTCCTTTGCATCACCTTTAAGCGTGGGCTTGGAAAGTAATGGCGAATACATGGATATTGAAGTATATTCCATTACAAGCTGCCAGGATATTATGGAGCGCCTGAACAAGGCCAGCGTGCCCGGCATCCGTGTAACAGGTGTATATGTACTGCCTGAAAAAGCCGGTAATGCCATGGCCAGCGTAGCAGCGGCCTCTTATACCGTACGCTTTGCCTCCGACAAGGAACCTAAAGGCGATATTGGCGCATATTTACCCGATTTTCTTGCCAAGGATGAAATTCTTATTACCAAAGAAGGTAAGAAAGGCTCCCGTGAGGTAAATATCCGCCCCGGAATCTATCAATGCACTTGGGAAAACCAGACGTTGAATCTACTTGTAGATGCTTCCAGCGCCGGCAACATCAAGCCCATTCAAATTGTCAGTGCATTAATGCATGAAATGGGAGAAGAGCTTTGCGAAAATGCACTACTGGTAACAAGAGAGGAAACCTTCGCCAATCTTGCTAAGGAAGGCGAACCCCTGAAGCTTGTTCCCCTTGGCGAAGTATAAAAATAATATTTTTTTCACAAAACTTTTAGCTAGAATTTAGACTAAGGATACTATAATAAAATGAGTCGTAGAATTACTGTTTCCAACAAAACTGAACTGACCCCTTTGCAGGCACAGGCCAAAAGCGGCGGTAAACTGATTTTTACTGATTATCAGGACAAATCAGGCGCCCTGCTAATTCAGGATAATCGCTTAAAGGCGGCCCGTTTTTGGACTGCCGAACAAAGCAAAATCGGAGCTGTTTATATCTGCAAAGTAAAAAATGTAGTATCCAATATAAAGGCTTATTTTGTGGAAATTGGCGGTGAAAATCACGAAATCTGTTTTTTGTCCCAAAAGGACGCGACTCATCCTTTTTTGCTTAACCGTCCCTTTGACGGCCGAATATTGGAGGGAGATGAATTCCCGGTACAGGTTATCAAAGATGCCCAAAAAACCAAGCAGGCGTCCGTAACCACCTTCATCTCTCTATCCAATGAATACTTTGCAATCAGCGCAGGAGACCCCAAAACCGGATATTCCGCCAAGTTTACTCCTGCCGAGAAAGAAAGACTAAAAAACATTCTGCAGGACCCAAAATGGAGCCTGCCAATAGTGAAATTGCCTTATAAAAATGCAGTTGGAAACGAACTTATATTGTCCTCCGGACTTGTGGTTCGCACCCAGGCAGCTTGCATTGATGATTCCGATTCGCTGTACCAAAGCTTTCAAGATCTGATGACACAATGGAGCAATTTATTTCAGACAGCGGTGCACAGGACTTGTTTTTCCTGCCTCCGGGAGGCTGCATCTCCATGGCAAACTGCGCTGGATGAGCTTGTGACACCTCATGAATATGAGGAAATTATCACAGATGACATGCAGCTTTTTCACAAAATACAGGCCCTGGAAATGCAAGCTTCGAATGTCTGTCCTGCCAAGAAACCTATTCGTCTGTATGACGAAAAACAGGCTGCACAGCTTCCGTTGTCTAAGCTGTATGGCTTAAGCACCAAAATAGAGGAGGCCTTAGGGCGCCGTATTTGGCTCAAATCGGGCGGTTATCTTGTTATCGATAAAACAGAGGCATTAACCGTTATCGACGTTAATTCGGGCAAATACGACGCTAAAAAGGACAATCAGCAAGCGTTTCTGGCAATTAATCGGGAAGCAGCCGAAGAAATTGCACTCCAATTAAGGCTTCGCAACCTGTCCGGCATTATTCTGGTGGATTTTATCAACATGAAATCTTCAAAATCCAATCAGGAGCTTATGGAATACTTAGGTAGGCTTGTAGCCAAAGACAGACAGAAGACCACGGTGGTAGACATGACCCCCCTTGGGCTTGTAGAGCTTACCAGACAAAAAGGGTATAAATCCCTGGCGGAACAGCTAAACTGATATATTAATATCTTTAAATGCGGAGAAATTCACTTTATGAGCTTTCAATTTATTGATTTTCAAAAAGTAAAAGACGGTAAATACTTAAAAAACTATGAAATCACTTACCTAAACAAAGCAGGAAGAGAGAAAAAGTATGAAATCGTGAGCCGAAAAGAGCTTACCTCTGTGGAAGATATCGGTGCAAAACCCAGCGGCGTATCCATTGTTGCAACCTGCAAAGACAAATTGCTATTGCTTCACGAATTCCGCATGGGAGTTAATCGTAAGGTCTATAATCTCTGTGCCGGAATGATAGAAGAGGGCGAGAGTATTGAAGAATGTATTGCCCGGGAGCTTTACGAAGAAACCGGCTTACAACTGCTTACAATCAAGAAAATTCTGCCTCCATCCTTCGCGGCCGTGGCGATTTCCGACACAACCACCTATATCGCCTTTGCAGAGGTAGAAGGAGATTTTTCGGATCACTCCTCTGAAAACGAAGAAATTGATGCAGCCTTTTATTCCAAAGAAGAAGTGAAGGAGCTTATCGAAACAGAATATTTCAGTTCAAGAGCTCAGATGGCTGCATATTTTTTTGCATATTATGATTTCTAAACTACAAAAGGAGTGTAAACAAACATGAAAATTTTTGCCTATGCAATGCGTGAATTTGATGAAAAAGCATTTTTTGAGAAATACTCTGAAGAATTGGGCTGCGAATATGGTTATACCACAGAATATCCCAACCCGGACAATGTGGAGCTTGCCCGAGGATACGATGCCATCAGTGCAACTCCCTGCAACTTAAGCGCTGATATGTTGGACAGATTCTATGCTGTAGGCGTACGCTATGTGGCCACACGCTCCATCGGTGTAGATCACATTGATTTAAAACATGCCAAAGAACTTGGTATGGGTGTTTGCCACGTTTCCTATGCACCCGAAACAGTTGCCGACTACAGCATTATGCTGATGCTCATGTGCTGCAGAAATATCTGCCATATTCTGGAGCGTTCCAAGGTCCAGGACTACACCTTAAAAGGCAAAATGGGACGGGATATCAGTGATTGTACCGTAGGTGTGATTGGCGCAGGTCAAATCGGCCGCACAGTAATCAAACATTTATCCATGTTCGGCTGCCGTATATTAGCCTATGATCTCTATCCCAATGAAGAAACTGCTAAAATTGCTGAGTATGTATCTCTGGATGAATTGTATGCGCAGGCTGATATCATCACACTTCATGCGCCGGCTACAGCAGACAATTATCATCTGTTGAACGCAGATGCTTTTGCCAAAATGAAAGATGATGTGATCATTATTAATACTGCACGTGGCACACTAATCGATACAGCTGCATTGATTGCAGCCATCGAAAGCGGTAAAATCGGCCACGCAGCCCTGGATGTACTGGAGCAGGAGAACGGCTTATATTATGCGAATCTGATGGGAGAACCCATTGCCAATCACGATATGGCAATTCTTCGTTCCTTCCCCAATGTCATCCTGTCACCTCACACGGCATTTTATACCGAAAAAGTAGTCCGTGATATGGCATATAAATGCATGAAAGGCGTACTGGATATGATGAACGATGTGGAGAATCCGTTAATTGTAGTTAAGCCGGATAAAGCCTAACTTAATCTATAGATTATATAAAACAAAGACAAGAAGATGAACCAGCAAAACATTTCAGAACTTACAAGGGACCGCCTTCTTTATGAATGCGGAACCATGAGAGCAAAACTGAATTATGAAATTGAAGCAGCAGAACGGCAACTGGCCAGCGTAAGCAAGAGATTGGTAGGCTTGAAGCATGATTTATACATTTATATCGGGTTTATATTATTGCCATTGGTGCTTTTAGGTATTCTGTCAGGGCTTGGTGCTCTCAGCGGAATACTTCTGGAGCCCTTTATAAATATTATGTATACAATTATGTTGTTTTTGTTCATATTTGGTTTGCCATTTAACATCTATCACTTAATTAAAACCTGCATGTTAATACGGATTAATAGAGAAAATCCTGATGTTCTGGTCGCATTGCCACCGAAAGAGGGGACCTACAAAAACGGCAAAATTCCTGCAGAATCCAATTATCAAACTGAATATCAGAAACTGATAGCCGTTTTAACAAAGTATTATTTACATGTGGAAAAACTAGATAAATTGGAAAAAGAAATTCATGCTAAGGACTGTACCATGACCATGTATGAATTAAAGCTGGAATTCATGAAAATGACTTTTTATGAAGACATACGACCTGCAGACATCTTTTCCAGTACAATGGCAGGAAATGCCAAGAAAATAACCTGGATCATCTTTATTGTAATGATTGCAGTAATTATTGCCGGGATTATTTTGTTTTAAAAATATATGATTTGAATGAATTTTTTGTTTTTTATGAACAATACAAAATTTGAGAGAGCGAGCCCAACTATGCGCAAAACAGAATTGTTTTTGCGAACGGTGAGCAATGGTATGGGATACCATGCGCAACCCGTTGGGAGTAAGTATTTTAAGTCTCGATTCCTCGTGAATAGCTTTTTTTGTTACCATGTGGAATCAAGGGAAAAAAGCCATAAAAAGAGACTAAAAATACGCAACGAGCAGAGTTGCCACGAAAGGCGGATTCACTCCGCCGTCAGTGCCCGGCAACTGTTTGCAAAACAGTGGTTTTGCGGGCGGACAGCCTTTACATAGTTGAGTGAATCAGGGTGTCTAGTAACCAGCTTCCGGTGGATGCGTAACGCTTCTGAATGGCTGAGATGCATGCACGAAGCCTGCCTTCCACGGTGGAGCA
>JAZQFO010000121.1:0-15282 GCA_045539535.1 Acetatifactor sp. | reverse complement strand
CTCCGGGCAAGGCACGAAGCTTACAACCGGTTTCCTTACAAATGTCCAGAATCTCCTTACGGGTCTTAGTATTTGCAGAAGGAATGGCAAAAATGATTTCATCCACACTGTACTGCCCTGCAGCTTCCACAATTTTGTCTCTACCGCCCACAATAGGAATACCTCGCATCAGCTTGCCATGACATCCTACATGATCATCAATAATACAACGCACCTGCAGATTCAAGTATGCACTGGCCTCAATCTCTTTTAAGATTGCATTTGCCGCCGCTCCTGCACCAATAAGCATCACCGTAGTCTTTTCAGTTTTACCTGCATTCTCCCGATACTTTGATTGAAACAGGCGCAAAATCCGGTAACTGAAACGGATACAGCTGATCAGACCAAACAGGAGCACCCAGTAAATAAAGTAATAGCTTCGGGGCATGGCCAAACCGGTAACTGCACATACAATAATCTGTACCACCGCTGCTGCTGTAGTAGCCAACACGATATTAACCAACTCAGTGGCACTGGCATAACGCCATACACTTCGATAAAGCTTCAACAACACAAAAGCCAACAGTCCTGCCAGAATATTCACCGGCAACAACATCTCAAAACGATCCATAAACTTGGGCTGTATAGCCTCAAAACTAAACTCATAACGAATATAGAGCGCACCAAAAGAAGATATCATAATAGCCATGATATCCATAATAACCAGTGCCAATGTGCGATTAAAGGGAACCTTCAGTTTTTTGGAATTCTCTTTCATCACAAACCATCCTTCTCCAAACAATAAAAAGTAAAATCACGGTGGCACTTCCTGAGCCCCACGCATATTCCAAAAGGCCAAACAATGCCGGCACCAATAGTATCAACAAATTACCACAAGCATACTCCATACGTTCCTTCCAAGCCCTTTTCGTCAGGCTGAATATGGTCCATACCACAAGTACCGCAAACAAAAGCATTGCCGGAATACCAAAATCCACTCCATACTGCAGATAAATATTGTGGGCGTGACCTATCCGATGATCCGGAAGAATCTGAAATCCCTGCTCCGACTCCGGATGACCTGTAACATTCAAAAGATGAGCATAAAATCGATAAATCGCCGTACGGAATATTACCGGATTCTTGCGGTCTGCAGGATCAATTGCATAACCGGCCGCATAGGCCTGGTCATATAGCTGCTGCTGAAGAGGGGTAATCTCTGTGGCAGTTTCGCCATCCCCTTCCACAACCATATTAACACCCTCCACTTCAAGGTGTGGGCCGTTTTCTGACGCATCCTCATTCTCTGCATTGTCTGACAAACCTTCAAAAACATCCGCCACACGCCCTACTGAAGTACTGAGTAACCTCTCCAAACCCACAAACTTCTCCGAATCCCACTTATCCCAGGAATGAACTTTCGTCTCCTTCCATTCTCCGTAGAACCACACCGGATGGTGAAATACAGGCGGCAAATAACGAACCGCTCCAAACACCAACGGAAACATCAGGATAAAGCATGCAACTACAAGCAGTCCATTTTTAAGCACACTTATAAATATATTGTTGGTATCTGTGACCCTCCACAAATACAGCAGTGCTATCAATACAACAATTGCTGCCACAAGCCATGCCGTACGTCCGATGGTCATAAATATGAATCCAAGCACAACTCCGGTTCCCGCAAAATAGAACAGTTTCATCACACGGCTTCCACCTCTGCGATATGTGTACACGAGTTTCGCCAGTGCAGCTGCCAAGACAAGCAAATAGAATAGTGCATTCATGTTAGAGTTATTGTAAACTCCCCTATAACGCACTGCGTCGTAAGGCCGAAATGCAAAACACCAACCCTGCAACAAAAAGAATGCCAAAATAATACCATCCAACATGCCATGGAACAATTCTTCCTGCTCCTTCGCTGTATAATCTGTAAGATAAAAACACCCAAACATAATCAGATATGCCAGCGGCCACAAGTAAGTGCTTCTGGATAAAATCATCCAAATCATCATAACCAGCCAAATGCAGGCAAATTTGCGATTCAGCTTCGGACATTGCCGCTCCTTCAAAACTGCCCAAATAGTACGGATTACACATATCCCAATCAAAAATACAGATAACAGCATTGCAATACGAGCATTCAAAAAATATATCAGGGGCTGACCTTTTTGCAGAAAAACAACTCCCCCTATAACGCAAATAAGACTCCACAACAAATACGGAATCTTTTGCTTGTAGAAATCTTTTAATTGATAGTGAGACAATATCAAGACTGCCATAACCGCTCCCGCAAGATAACGGAACGTTTCTATCCATCCATCCAACCCGCTGCCGGTTTTTATACGCTGGTCAATCAGGCAAAACATGAAGAAGCAGAATACAGATATCATTCTATTTTTGCTCAAGTGTAATTTCTTCAGCATCCATCTCTCCTCATCCATCAATATATCTTATCTATTATACCACTTGTACAGACATATGGCAAATCAATTTAAGGGCATCCGCTCCCTCTTCAAGCCTGATTTCCACCATCTTTCCCACGCAGGAAACACATCCCCAGACCAGCTATCACAAATAGAGTGGATACACTTAGTGACTGCTGGAAACTCCAGGTATTATTGGCTATGTAACCTATTAAACATAAGCCGCACACTGCTGCATATTTGTTATGATCAAGGTTTTGCAACAATCTCCTCGCAAGACCAAACAGCAACCCGGCAAAAGCCGCCAGTCCCAGAACTCCTTCATTTACCAGTAAAGTTAAAAACTCATTATGTGCATTTGTCAGACGTTTGGAGGGAAAAGCTTCCTTTAACGCAATCCGAAGTTCCTCGCTTCTACCTTTATAGAGATGCTCCACCATACAATCCGGGCCCACTCCCACCAACTTGTGCAGACCATCCTGCTCAGCAAAACACATCGCACCCAGTTTCCATGTGGCACCACGCGAACTTCCCCATTGATTATCAAACGTAAACACTGCACTCTTTGACAAAGCCCCCAGACTGTCTGGCTTCAAAGTATTTACTGTAAGCAACACGGCAAATACAACGATAACAAGCGGAATTCCAATACAAATCGCTCTCGATGCAAGTTGCCAAAGCTTTGCTGAAGACTGCTTCCCGGCATACCACCAACCGGTCAACGCCAGTACCATAATCACTAAGGACATTGGTGTGAAGGTAAACAAATTACCCAATCCGGTTGTATAGTTCATCCGCTCAGGAAAAACAAATCGGATGCACCAAGTAAACGTACCCGCCAATGCAAACAAACCTACCATGCACCAAAAACGTTTCATTTTATCCGGAGTTTCAGATTTAGCAGATAACACAAACATCACGGCCCACACAAATACAAGAGCAAACAATCCACTATCACTCCCTTGGGTGAGTAACGCCGCAAAGCTCACAAACGTATATACCGCCAAAACTGTACTATACCACTGTTTTTCTCCCTTATCCAACCAGAAAAGCCCAATACCGATAAACGCTACCGAAACAATATAACCACAGTACCAGTTGATATTGCCGATGGTAGAAATAAAATTCGGCAAGCCGGAATTAGCCATCTCAAGGGGCCATATATCAAATCGGTTCAGATACCCCAACACAAACGTAATCGCTGACACACACATGGTCAGATAAAGCATCCACTTCGCCCCCTTTTGAAAACGGGACACCAGAAAATAAATTGCCACCAGTGTAAGATGGGGTAAAGTCCCCATAAACCAACCCTTGGTTCCCCAAAGGGCAGTTTCCCGATACTCTGTACACAGATAGGAAAGCGCCACTGCCACACCATAAGCCAAAGCAAAAGTATCCGGCAAACTCCACTGAATATCCGGTTTCCAGGAAGCATCTTTTCTTTTTTTCATCACAGCAATGATTACCCAAAAGATAAGCCACAATGCCAAAACGGGACCTATAAAATAACTCATATGAACCGTGCTGGTCCTGAAAAAGGTTGATTTATCGGTACCGATGTGGGTAAAACCCTCCTCAAAATAGAAGGGTAACACACCCAGAATCAGCACCGTGTAAACCGAAACCAGAGCGCCAAGAAGCCACCGCAAAAAGTATTCAAAGGACTCGGGAACACTTTCTGTTACTTTATTCTTTTTGCGAATATTTTTCTGTGCTGCCACTAGTTCGCATCCTCCAAAATCTGTCTTAAGAAAAGATCCTCATCAGAACCCTCTTCATAGGTTCCGCTGTCAATCACCTGCTTTGCAAGCCCGGTCATACTGCGGGTGCGTACAGGGCCGTAAATCACAGTCTCTTTGCCATCCTTCTGCAATACCACATATCCGCGGAAGGAATACTCGGTATTGTAGGATGTGGTAGGCAAACCAACCAGAACAGAGGTAAACCGCTGTCTGCCGCCCACAGTCTCGTACACCATATCAATCTTATTACCCTGCGAGTCTGTTCCGTATGACATTCCTGTCATAACTCCTCCCCCATCTTTTACCAAGGGGCTCTGTGCCAAATCTGCATCTGTCACAAGAGTGCCATACTCCTTCAGCTTATATCCGTTCACACCACTGTTAATCAAGGTCGACTTCAGCCCAGCAGAAATTCCTGTTTTCAAGCGGATACCCGGGTCTCCGGAAATACGAATGGAGAATCCGTGATAGGATAATAAATCTTTTAAATCCGGCTGCGCCGTAGCCGTGTAACCACCGTTTGCATACTCTAAGGTCCACACATACATACCTGTAGGTACGCCCTTGGAATCATATTTGTAAACCACTGCATCCGTGGCCTTATTGTCATTAGCCTTTACAATCTGTCTGCTGTTGCGGGACTCCGCCTTATAGGGCACTCCGCCCACCCACACCGTAGAATCATATCCGGAAGGTATCTGAAGTACCACATTTGTGGAGGAAGTAGGATATACGCACGCGCTTTCCGGCATATTTTTATAAACCGGAATCTTGAATACAAAGGAATTCTCCAGAGAATCTGCCGAAGCATAAAGCTTTTTGATACTGGAAGACTCCGTGGTAGGTGCAGAAATATTCTGCATGTACTGATGGGTATAAAGAGCATAACTACCATTGGGATTTACATTGTATTTCTGCAGATAAAGGGTATCCTGACCCTTTTTGATATAGTTGGCAGAAATCACATCCGAGCCACCCAAAATGGAATAATAAGACCCCTTCCACTCATGCTCCTTTGCATATTTCAATCCATTCAAAATAACCTCTTCCGTGGTAGTACCGCTGGCTCCCACGTTAAAGTGGTTATAATAGCCCTCATAGCCGGGATAAGTACCGGATATCAAAGGAGAGGTACCTTTGCCCTGCTCCTGGTACACACGGGATGCCAGGTGGAAGGGGCTCACCTCTCGACCCTCTTCCGCACCAATTGCCCAGAAAATAAATGCATATGTCATGTCTGTTCCGGGAGCATTGGCGGAGCTGTTCATAAATGTATTATTCAAAAAGGTCTCCACCGCTTCCTCTGTGTGATAGGTCTCATTATAGGTCAAAAGCTCAAACTGAAAAATCCGGCTGTCAGTGAAAGCATTTCTGGGATCCATATAATATTCCAGAATCTCTCTGGAGGCATAAAACCAATTGCCGTCATCATAGGCGCCCTCCTTAGTGTAAGAAGGAAAACTCTTATACACCAGGCTCCTTCCACCCTTTAACTCCTCGGTAATCACAGTATTCCAGTCAAGCCCCGTATTCATGGGTACAAACACCCACTTGGGATGAGCTTCCTTCAGAGCCATCAACCCATCATGATAGCTTTCCGGAAACTGCGCAATATCAGAAGTGACACCTCCGTCAGTTGCAAGCAAATTCATATCAGAGACTGCATCAATCCCCTGCGCCCGGCAGAATGACTGTTCCCACTGCAGGAATCTCTCATCAGAACATGCCAGATACTCTCTGGGTACATAACCCGAATAGGTCGCATCTCCCTTGACAAAGTTCACATACACCCAAAGAGTATCCTCCTTGGCATTGTATGCAGCATCCCGGATAAATACGGTCTGACCGCTGTCAGCCACCGCCAAAGTTTTGGCATCTGATGCCGCCTCCGCTTTAAGCTCATACTGCTCACACAGATAGATCAAAGCCATGATATCACGCTCTTTTGCCAGCTCAGACAAATCCGTAGCCGGTGCTGCCAAAACCTTGGAACTCATAGGATAAAATGACAGAGCTGTCACAACAGATGCCATCAATAGCACCACTGCAGCAAACACGGCCATTCTCCGCTTGTTCCCTACAACTCTATTTTTTTTATGTTGTTTTCTTCTACTTACCATTTGTCCAGTCATGACCCATACCTCCAAATCCATACTGTCTACGCTCATTATAGCATGACGGATTTCCCTTGTTGGTTGGTACTATTTGTCAAAGCCCTTCAGCTTCCTATGTAGCTTTCGCACCCCTTTGGGCGCAATGACAAACAACATCATATATACTTTATTCTTGGCTGTAAGATAGGGATTAAACATTCCTTTCAGCCAATTGGATCTAAGTCCCTTTACAACATTTCGATAAAATGCATTATCCCTATTCATCTGACTGATGGGGATATGGAGCAAGTATTCCAGCCGCTGGAATACCCAGAAGCGAAATGCAATTTGGGAGAGTGCCTTATCCTCCTTGGTGGTTGCTTCTTTGTTCCGAAGCTCCTTATTCAACATTTCTAAGACCGCATCCGCATTGGTTACAGAATCCGCAAACACCCTGGAAAACTGCTCTGCATCCTTTTTACGGGAATTACTGCCCATGCGGTAAAATACATGATAAGCCTGAGGCGGCAGGGATACAATCTGTCCTATCTTAGGCAAAAGCTCGATTAAAAAGTGAAAGTCTTCATTCAACGCACCTGTGGGAAATTCCTTCCCTTCCAGCACATTTTTGTGAAAAAGCTTGGTACAAAAGGAACAATCCCCTCTGTGCATCAAAAGCTCTTTCAAAAAATCCCGATGGCCGATTACCTCATCCTTTGCAGGCGGCTCACAAATATTGGGAAGGAGATTTCCCTGCTCGTCGATCTCATCCCTTCCTACTTGCGCGACACATGCGTCATATTTTACAATGCCTTCATACAGGCACTGATACATATTTTCCGAAATATAATCATCACTGTCCACAAATCCGATATACTCTCCCCTTGCCTTAGAAAGCCCCAGATTGCGGGCGGAAGAAGAACCACCGTTTTCCTTGTGATACACCCGGATACGTTCATCCTTGCCGGCAAGCTCTTCACAAAGAGCTCCCGTACCGTCAGTGGACCCGTCGTCCACCAAAAGAATCTCCAGGTTCGGATAACTCTGCTTTCTGATGGACTCCACGCACCGGGGCAGGTATTCCAAAATATTATATACCGGTACAATTACACTAATTAAAGGAGTCTGCATATCATTTTCCTCTCACTGATAACCTCTGCCTCGGAAACAGGCCCTGATGCATACGCGAAAGAACCGATGGACTGCTGCATAACGGTCTCCTCGTCCATATCCGATAAAAGGTCCTTTTGTCTGCAAAACTGCAACAGACGTTTTGCTGCCACATCTGCATTCCACTCCGTTTCAATGGTATGAATGGCTTGACGGCCTATTTTCTGACACTCCTGTCGATCGTTTAGAAGCTTCTCCACGGTTTCAAACAACATTTTCGGCTTGCCGTCCTGATAGACAAAACCGTTTTGACCGTGCTGAATCAAATAAGGCGCCGCCCCCATCATGTGGTCGGCCACCACAGCACAACCGCTGTTCATGGCCTCGTTTATAACAGCTCCCCAGCCCTCCTTACGGTCGCTGGTAGCCAGATAAATATCCGTCTCTTCCATCAGGGCACGCACCTCGTCAGGAGTACGATATCCCAAAAGCGTTACACAATCAGCCAGATCATATTCCTTCATCAAGGCATCCACCAGGGGATGCATCTGGCCATCTCCCACAATACGCATCTGAAAGGACAATCCCTTATTTTTCAAGTAATGGGCGCAGGCAAGCGCAGTCTCCGGATGTTTCCAATCCAGAAATCTTGCCGCCCAGAGAATGGTGGCAGGTTTCTTGTCTGCCATCAGCTTATCCACATCGTAATGTCTGGTGGCAGGGAAATATCCCCATTTTAACATCTTGCCGGGATAAGCACGCACAATATGAAAGTCAGAAGGAACGTAAGCACCTGCGCAAAGCAGATACACCTGACCATAACGGTATCTGGTATGGTCCTTGTATTTTTTCAGAAGACCTCTGGGAGAAATTGCCTTCCACTGCCCCTCCTTATAAAGCCGCTCACTATAGCGGATCACAGGCTTGCCGCTTTGCAGTCTGCCTTCAATATAACTTTCATCATCCACGCCGCCAAAGATGACCAGAGGACTCTCCATAACAAGTCGGCTACACAGCTTAGGATCTTCATAATAACACTTCAAATAGGGCAGTTCCACCCCATCCTGCCAGCCCATCGCCACACGCTCCTGCTCCATGGGTTGGGTCTGGATAAATACAAATTCCCCGTTCAGATTGCGGTACATAGCCTCGCAAAAAGGAATCTGATGATGATTAATGTAATTAGAAACCATCACCACCTTGGGCGGATTCTTTTTCTCTGCGCAGGGCTGGCGCAAGGAAATCTCCTCATAAATTTCAACCAATCTTTTATAATTGGCCTCCTTGTCATGGGTCTGTTTTGCATGCTCCATGGCATGTTCACAATACTCCTTCAACCTCTTCTCATCCTGCCACATATCCAACACGGATGCTGCCAAATCAGAGGCAATCTGTTCCAATTCCTGCTCTTCACCGGTCCGATCCGAAGCCCGGAAGCCCTTGTACAAGATTCCGTCCTGCTCATGGGTAAAAATACTGCTGATACCACCCACATCTGCACTGACGCAGGGCACACCCAAAAGCATAGCCTCACCCAAGGAATTGGGCGAATTTTCAATAGAGGAGCAACACACAAACAAGTGGCTGTCCAAATATCTTTGCTTCATCTGCTCCGCATTCAATCTGCCCAGGAAACAGATATTATCCTCTAAATGATGCTTCTTGATTAACTTTCGAAGATATTGTCCGTAGGCAGATATTTTAATCCGTTTCCACAGACCACCCTCTCCGATAATTCCGTTACCTGCCACATACACCTTCACATCAGGGTATTTCTCCCGGATAGCCGGCAATGCAGGCAGCATGTAGTGGAGACCTTTAATGGGATAATCACCCTGACTTAAGAAAATAGAATGTTTCTCACAAGCTTCCTCATCCCATTTGAATCCATAAAAATTAGAGCGCAGGGTCTCATTCATCTTAAAATACACTGCAGATTCATTCCACAAATTCGTATAGTATTTATCCCAAGCCGTACGGCCGGTCACATTGCCTGCCAGGGCAATTGCTTCCTTCTCCATTTCTCCCCGCAGTGCAAACTTCTCCTGTTGACGAAGCAAATCATCTTTTTTCAAAATATCACGCAAGGTCTTGGAGCGAATCACCTTGTCCGGAAGATTGGCAAAATAAGCGTCTGCATACACGGCACACAGGCCCTGAATCCCCACCAAAATACGCTCTTTTTGAGGAAAGGCTTTGCACATTGCCAAAGTATGAGGATACTCCGTGCCGAAGCAATGTACTACATCCGGCTGAAAATCCTTGGTAATATAATGCATCTGCAATTCTAAGCTCTCGTCATACACATGGGGATTCACCACATCTTCGGTAAACGCATACCACTGCAAGCCGCCCTGTTCCTCTGACATACGGCCTTTATAAATGACATTTCCGTCATAAACATGTTTTTCACCACATTCATAGCCTGCCGGAGCAGGAAATGCCACTGCCAGCTCAATCCGGTTCTCCGACTGTCTGCCCAGCACCTCCGACATCAGCCCACTAAGCCAGCCCTCCTTGTTGGAAGCTGTGAGCCCCAGATTCTCTGCTACCAGAGGCAGCATAATATTACACAGCCACAGAATTTTCATGGATTCACCTCCTTCTTAAGCATAATATACATTCTAGTTAAATATCCAATTCAGATAGGGCAAAAGACGAATATCCGTAGCATACATACCCTTTAAAAGCAATACAAAATATGCCGAAAAAGCACCAATCACGCCCGCGTAGCAAAGCTTTCTAAACCAGCCCTCCGGCATTTCTTTAAGCAATACAGGAATCAGGAAAATCTGACTTCCCATCATGTAGTAGCCCACGCGGGAAATCTCCGGAATAAAGCTTCCGCATGGATACACCACCAAAGCCACCAGATTTAGGAAAAAGTAAAACCGATTGGCCTCATTTTCCTTGATACTGCGCTTAAAACAAATCACACAAAGCACCAACGTAGCTGCACATTTTGCCACATTAGCCCATGAAATACTACCGGTGTCAAAGTCTGAGTTGCGGTAATACGGATAAAAATAAAACACAATCTCCCTATATAAGTCCTGACAGACAAACAGGCTGGCAATCAGGATCGCACCAATAGCGTAGTGCCATTTTTTCAACCGGATTCTGGCCAACAAATGACATACCAAATATACCGGAATTACCAACAGTACTGACTTGTGAAATATTGAACCAAACAAAATCCAGAATACAAATTTACCGTACTCCCTGCGCAGCACATACTGCATAGAATAAAATGCAATGGCCAGCGCCAGATAATAGCGCACCGTATTCAGACTGTTGAAGTAATATCCGCCTGTCATAAGCAAAAACATGGAAAATGCGTAATCTAAAGCCTGTCCATGTAATGCTCTTATAAAAAACCACACTGTAAGCAATGAAAACAGCGCAAAAATCGGCAGATAATTATCATAGCCGAACAGCTGCTGCATCCATTTTACAATATAATTAAAACCAAACTCCGAGGATACATGTCTCTCCTGAGCAATCAACCGGAAATTAAAACGATACACCCAATAATCGTTGCCCACTGCAATTCTGCAAGCTGACACACCTGTCAGAAGACAGAAGATAGCGAATTCTGCCACATAGCTTCTCGCACACTCCCTCGTCACCTCTCCCGTTACAGGAACCCTTGAAAATCCCCGGACATAAAAAGCCAGAAAGACTGTAACCGCTGTCAGTACTACATATACAAGTGCACTACTTTCCATCCGGGTCCTCCTTCCTTAAGCGCCTGCCAAGAGCGATTCCCTTGCGCATCCAGAGGTAAGCCTGCTTCAGACCGCACTTCCCGCACATTTTAGCACGATGAGCCAGTAAAAAGCGTAGCGCAAAGGGACCTGCCATCACACCATAAAGATAGTGATACAAGACACCTCTGTCATGAAAGAATTTCTCGTTGTAGCCGGCAAACCAGGTAGAATCCCCCACACTTTCCCGGCCAATGGTTACAGGCGCAGTATACACCTTATACCCCTTATCCATAAGTTCTTTTAAAAACAGGCTGTCCTCGCCATTGCTAAATCGTGCTCCGCCTCCAAAAAGCAGCGAAAAACGCACACCTGATTCCACCAGACATTTTCTGCGGATTGCAAAGCTTACCGCGCCATAACGACCACAATTGTACCAATGAACCCGCTTGCGCTCCGTGTTAAAATAGGTTCTGCGCGCCTCGTCAATTTCAATGTTAAAAAGGATCATATCCGCCTTAGGATTCGCCGCAAATTCATCCTCAATGGCTTTGGCATACCCCGGCTCATACACAATGTCTTCATCAGAAAAAAGGCAGATGTTACCATCCGCCCTCTCTATCGCTGCATTACGACTCTTGCCGATTCCACGCTCCGGGAAGGAATAAAAACGTATCCGATGACCGTTACGATCCATTTCAGCGTAGTCAAGGCTATCACACTGATTGATAATCACTGCGTCACTGTCCAGCTGCATCTTAGCTGCAAGCGTGGCCATATCCTGATGCATCACGGAAGCCAAAACCTCTACGCTCATTTTAAACCTTCTCCATTTCAATAATTACTTCCGACCATCCGGCAGAAGATAATAACTGCGGATCAATGCTTCATCCGCATCCCACAAAAGCGTCGCACTAACCTGAATATCCTGCGCCGCAAAATACTCCAAAATATATTCCAAAGGCTTGCCTGCATGAAGACCGGCCTTTACTACCAAAATCACACCGTCCGCGCCATGAAGAAACACGGTACTCTTGGGATTTGCAACCGGATAAGCAACCGGAATCCAATCCTTATCCAACCTGCCGGCCTGCTTGTCATCCAAGGCGCCTGCAAGCTTCTCCTGCAATGCAGCAACTACAGATTCCACATTCACATCCTCAGTTCCACCGCAAACCGCCACACTGCTTTGATCCTTCAGCATCGTCCGGATATTTTCCACAAGCTCCTTGCCGCCCACTGTTCCCAGCACCTGCAAACCATAACGTCTGCGCAGCGTAGCCGGAAGCCAGATACTGTCTGCACCAATTTCACGGAGCAGGAAAAATACCACCACAAAAAAGCAGGAAAGAATCGCCGCAAGAATCACTGCCCGCATAGGTCTTACATCCGGCTTCACAGGAGTCACCTCACTGACATCCAACACAGAAATAGAAGCCACCTCCGGAAGACTTTCTGCAAACACGCCTGTTAAGACCTCCTGTGTTGCACGGCACAGAATCTCTGTTTTGGCTGCCACAGGAGTACTTACTGTTACCGAAGGCACATGAATATCCGAGGCAACGGTAGCAGACAGGCTTCCTGCCACACCGCCTTCGCTTTCGGTCCAATTATCCAAACTGTCGATAAAAACGCTCTGTGTTCCTATCGTTACAGACCGGCGTATCATATCTTTAAAGCTTTCAGAATCCACATAGGTGTTCCAGGTCATATCATTGATGTAATAATCTCCTGTCTGCACCGGAGGATTGGTATATTCCATTTTGCAGGTGATGGTCATCTCATATCTGACACCATCTCCCAAAAGCACATTTTTCACATAGTATCCGCCGCCAAAAACCAACGTGCCTGCCAGCGTAAATAATGCAATCCATTTTAAATTGCGTACCATGCGAAGCAATGTCAGCCGCAAATCAAAGGGCTCTGATGCATAGCTGCCTTCCCACATATTATTCCCTCTCTGTCTCATGTCCCCGCGAAACCTTAAACGCTGTTACCTGCTCGCTCTCCACACCTTCCGTACTATCAGGCCAGAAGAGAATCTTCAAGGTCAAAAGCATCAGTTTCAAATCCAACCATACGGAATAGTGCTCAATATAAATCAAGTCCAGCTTCAGCTTATCGTATGGAGTGGTATTATATTTACCATACACCTGGGCAAAACCGGCCAAACCGGCTTTTACCTTGGTACGATATACAAACTCAGGCATCACGTCCACATATTGCTTGATAATCTCGGGGCGCTCCGGTCTGGGTCCGATAAAGGACATGTCACCACACAAAATATTAATAAGCTGAGGCAACTCATCAATTCTGCACTTGCGGATAAACTTACCGATGGGAGTGATACGGCTGTCATTTTTCTGAGCCAGTCTGGCCACGCCATCCTTCTCCGCATCTGTCCGCATACTCCTAAATTTCATGATATAAAACTCTCTCATCCCACGGGTACAACGCACCTGCTTGTACAACACAGGACCTCCGTCATAAAGCTTAATGGCAATGGCTGTCACAAGCATAATGGGCGAGGTCACTACCAACAAAATCAATGCACAGATAACATCGATGGAACGCTTTATAAAACGCTGCTCCATACTCATGTTGTACTCTCTGGTCAAAAGCATGGGCGAATCGAAAATATGCAATTCCTCAGCTCCAGACAAAATTACGTCCGTAATCTTGGGCATAATATAGATTCGGATGCTGCGGGAATAGCAAAACTTCAGAATCTGGTTACGCTCTGCCGTGGACACATCCCATACCACCACCGCATTACACTCACCTGCCTCATAGCTGCGAGCAATCTCATAGCAAACTCTGTCCATACCCTCGCGAATGCACAATGTTTTCTCAATCTTGTACTTATCAGGGCGGCTTCCGAACTTGTTGTAAATATCCTCTATAGGTCGCTCGCCATGAATCAACATCAGCTTTCTGGGCGGGAAAATACTCTTGTATATCTTGTTGGCAATATTGGTATAAATAATAATCGTCACCACCTGCTCAACAAGCATAACTACAAACATGTGGGGTACAAAGGGCTGATGAGCCATAATGGACAGCTCCACATAAATAAACATCAACGCCAGAACCGTAGCAAACACTTGGGAAAAAATAATCTCCACATTGCGCAGGTACCCCAGACGCATACCGCCGTAAGTAGCTGTCAGAAACAGCAAAATCAGACCATAAAAGGCAATCTCTACAATGTGTCCCTTATATCCGAAATTCCGCAGCGCTTCTACCACACTGTACTGGAAATGTGTCAGCCAATTATACGCAAAAATAGCTGTCTCCAGTGCAATACAAATCGCAACCAAAGCCAGGTTAATAAGACGTTTAAACGCCTCCATCCTTCTTAAGTTATATTCATTAACATTAGTACTCAAAATCTTTCCTCCGAACCGGAACATTCACAAACATGGTCATTATATCATATTTTCTCCGACCGGTACACAAAAAACACAGTTTCTTAACTAAAATTAAAAATTTACGGGGTTATACTCTGCGGAGGACGGCGCGGGCAGCCCAAAAGCAGAAGTTGTACATGCTTTGTATCAGGTTTAAGCCCTCAACCTTGCGGTATAGGTACCAGATGCGACGGATAGCCTCCAGCTTGTTGGAGGATAGGCTTTTGCCTGCCCTGCGGTATCTTACAAGATTTTCATCCAAGCCGTAAGCCACGTAACCGTTTCTAAGAACCTTCCACCAAAGGGCAGTATCCTCACTTTTTACAAGCGGCATATCCAATAAGCTTTTCGGAATTTTGTCTGTATCAAACATGACCGTAGTAGTGAAAATGGTGGTATTTTTAAGAGCCTGCTTGTAATGCAAGGTTTCGGGCACTCGAACCACCTTACCCAGTCCCTTTCCATTTTCATCTGCAAACTCATAACCGGTAAAAGAAAAAGCGGCCTGCCTCTTCTGCATAAACGCAAGCTGATGAGTAAGCTTTTCAGGCTCCCACAAATCATCAGAGTCCAGATAGGCAATATAGCGCCCACAGGCCTCTAAAAGGCCGCGATTGCGGGCCGCAGCCGCGCCTTTGTTGGTCTCCTGACGAATCATCCGGATGCGGGAATCTTCTCTCTGCTTTTGATATTCCTCTATAATCTGCACCGTATTATCCGTACTGCAATCCTCCACCAGCAAAAGCTCCCAGTCCGTGTACGTCTGATTACGCACACTGTCCATGGTCTCTACTATGAATTTTTCCACATTG
>JAZQFO010000120.1:0-15459 GCA_045539535.1 Acetatifactor sp. | reverse complement strand
TTTCTTGATTAAATTGAATTAGACAGAGGTGTCTAACCCTTATAAATACGGCATTCTCACTCTGTGTCGTTTTGAAAAGGTGAAATGAATGATACTCTGACGATGAAAGGAGGTTTGAATATGAACCAGGTAAAAATAGGTTCTTTTTTAAAGGAATTACGAATGGAAAAAGGACTTACGCAAGCAAAATTAGCAGAACAATTAAATACTACTAATCGTTCTGTTTCTCGTTGGGAAACGGGAAGTACATTGCCGGATGTAAGTATACTTATTGAGCTGGCAGATTTTTATGAGGTTGATATCAAGGAGATCATCGACGGAGAAAGGAAGAGTGAAAAAATGACCGATAATTTAAAAGAAACATTGGTGACGGTAGCAGATTATTCTAAAAGAACCAATAATAAGAAAATGGCAAAAGTAATTATTTTGCTATCTTTCATATTTGTTGCGTTATTGGCTCTAATAATAGTAGTATTCGGAAGCAGAAGCAGGGGTATTAACAATTCGGATATGTATCCTATTTACAGACAAGTTTATATTGACAAAGAAGTTACAGATGAACTGTTAAGCGATTATATTCTGAGTGAAAGGTCTAAGTCTGAGCCTTATAGTGATTCGGAAAGCATCGCCACCTTTACAGCGCTTACAATTTTTTCAACAGAAGAAAAAACAAGTGGTAATTATTATGTATATGCTTGGGTTATGGAATCAACGTATTCATTTGATGCGGGTGTTTTGTCAGAACAAAGTGGCTCATCTGATCCTTGTAGATTTGAATTGATAAGTGAGAATAATACATTTAAAGTTGTTAACGCTGATATCCCTCGTGATGGAGGTTATTATAGTGAAGATATAGATAAGCTTTTCCCGGAATACTTAAGAGAGAAAATTTATAATGTGCATGAGGATGGAACTTTAAATGAACTGAGAGATACTATTTTAAATGAAGCGAAAGCCTATTTTGGTATAAAATAAGTCCACCGCTCAAAAATGTTGAGGGGCTAAAACGTTCAGTTGATTAAGAGATGCATCCTGGTGCCAAAACGGTGTCAAGAAATCTTGCAGATAAAAATAAGACAGCTAGCTAAAAAAAGCATAGAAAATACATCGTAAAGCGGAGACTGCCGCGACTATGCAGAAAAGTAAATCGTACCCTCCTCTCGAACCTTGTCAAAACCCCTGCAATTTGATAAGATAAAAAGTGATTTGTTTTTACCAAAATAATGCGTAAACGGAAGGAAATATCAAAATGAGAAAACGCATCTCCAAATTTTTATTTATATTTGCTGTGATGATTTTTATGCTTTCATCTTCCATGGATGTTATGGCAGCGGGAGCTCAGAAGATTACCAAGCTGCAGATTGGCCAGTGGAACGGAGCTAAATTCAAAGCCGTATCCAAAACAGAGCTCTATGTGAACGGAGAAAGCGCAGAGGTAACACCGGATGTTGCAGGGGCAACCATTGTGAAAAAGCCTGAAAGCATTATATTGGATGTTAACGCCCTGATTGGCAAGGAGAAGGGCGGAGAATATGTTGTAACCTCCAGCGACAGAAGTGTAGCAAGGGTTGTACGGCTTTCTCATGACATCAATAATGCAAATTATTATAAGATCAAGGTAACGGCTGCCAATCAAACGGGCAAGGCCGTTATTCAGGTTGCTGACAAGTATAATCTGAAGAAAACCGCGAAGCTTACGGTTACGGTTAAAGCGCTTGCGGAGGAAATTAATTTTGGCTCTAATGTGAGTCGGAACGACAATAATGAATGGCAGGCGGTTGTGGCAAAGAAAGGGAAAATTTCCCTGGGAGCAGTGACAGATGCAAAGGCTACCGATAAGAAACTTAAGTATACGGTGGTGGAAGAACATACCGGCTCTGCAGGAAACTATTCTTCTGCACCTTCTAAGAAAGGTTCTGTAATCAGTGTAAATGCCAAGGGAGTGGTAGCCGGTAAAAACAGCGGCTGGGCTCTGGTAAAAGTAAGTGCACAGGATCAGAAGTATTTACAGGGCAAAAAGTCTGTAAAGACCGGTGTTTCCGAACTGGTTAAGGTATATGTACAGGATGGGGTTGTAAGCAGTGCTGTAATCGTGAATCCCGGGAAGAATGAAAAGGGCACCTATGATGCAATCAAGTTGAAGAGTAACCTTACATCAGAGACGAGAACTTTTCAGCTGGTGGCAGAAGCCTATGACAGTAAAGGTAACCGCTGTGACAGCAAGTACCTTACCTATACTTCCGGTAAACCATCCGTGGCGACGGTGGATGCAACCGGCATGATTACTGCTGTGGGTAAGGGAAGTACTAAAATCAGCGTGGTACCCGCAGATGGTACGAAATTAAAAAAAGCAGTCAGCGTGACGGTTACAGTTACCACAGATGCAGAACAGATTATTTTGCCTAGTGATGATATTACCGTATTAGTAGGTAAGACCTATAAGTTGAATGCATCCGTAGACAAGAGTGCATCCAATAAAAAACTGGAATATCTTAAGCCCATATGCATGGCTGAGGACGGAACATCAAGTGATACCATCACCGTAAGCAATGCCGGTGTGGTAAAAGGCTTAAAGCCCGGCAAGGCTGTTCTGGCTATTCAGTCCGCAGATGGTGCGGTTAGCAGGACTGTAAATATCACTGTTTTAGATCCCATTCAGTCTATAACAGCAAATGTTCCTACTTATAAAGGAGGCGCGGAGGGTGCTAAGTCAACTACTCTTTATTTAAATGAAAATCAAGGGAATGTGCTTGCTGATTGTGCCGTTTCGGCCTCTGTTGTGAGTGCCGCCGGCCGCTCCTATCAGTTGTCAGATGGTAAGTGGCAGGGAGTGCCGTTGGTGAAGTTTAGCTCCAATAAGCCTTCTGTTGCTACTGTTGATGAGAATGGTGTGATTACCGCGGTAGGCAAGGGTTCCGCAGTGATTACTCTGGCAGCTACCGATGGAAGCAACAAGAAAGCCACCGTCAAGGTGAAGGTTGTCAGGATGGTAGACGCTATTTCTGTAGACAGAGCTGTAGATGGTGCGATGTATATTGCCGATAACAGCGCGGTACAGTTAAAAGCTACAACCAATGCCAATGCCTCCAACAAGAATGTGGGATACAGCTTCGTGCCGGAAAGTTCCTACGAAGGCAAGGTTACACTGAAAGGCAAGAAGCTTACCGTTAAAAATGCTGCTACAGAAGGGACCGTCAAAGTTGGTACCCTGACGGTGCAGGCAAAGGATGCAACCAAGGCTCCTGCACAGGATGCTTTTAGTACAACCATTGATATCTATGTTACAGGTGAGAAAAAATATGTAACTGCAGATATGTTGAATCTCAGACAGGGTTACTCCATGAAGAAGGGGGAGATAAGTGATGCGCTGTTAAGAGATATCAACATTCCTAATGACGTTACAGAGAGAAACTTGGTCTGGAAGTCTGACAATACTAAGGTGCTTGCCGTAGATCAGACCGGCGTGCTTACTGCCAAGGATGAGGGTATTGCAACCATTACGGTAGCTGATAAAGCCGGCAAGGCAAAGGTCAGCACCAAAGTACGTGTGGGCCGTTCACAGGCTGATTATAAGCTGGGCATGAATGAGGAGATGAAGCTTTTCATCAACTCTGAGGAGTTGCTTGGAATCGGTGTAAATCCGAACTTTGATGAAGAAAATGAAGAGATTGGCATTGAGCTGCTTGATGTTGCGTCAGGTGAGGACCGTGGGGTTCAAGATAAAGTAACGGATGTATTTACTGTGTTTTTGCATGCGTTCAATAATCCAGGTCTTAAAACAGTAGAGCTCTACGACAAGGAGGATGCTGTTACCTGGTCTATCTGCAAGGAGGATGGCAGACTGCGTGTTTATAAGAATGATGCGCAGATTGCAGACTATTCTGAAGCTGAGCTTAATGCAACAGTAATTGCATTTGCGGAGGCGCTTTGTCAGGAAGATGCCACAAAGGCTGATTGGAATGGCAAGAGTTTTCTGTTAAAGATGGAAAAAGTGGACGCGCAGGAATGTTTCGATGATCTCGGTTATATGGTGGATTATGACATTACCTTCGCCGTAAGTAATGTAGAGCCCGAAAATCCTGAGGAACCCGGCGACGATTCCGGCGACGATTCCGGCGAGGACCCCAACCCCGGCGACGATTCCGGCGACGATTCCGGCGAGGACCCCAACCCGGGCGATGGCTCCGGCGACGATTCCGGCGAGGACCCCAACCCGGGCGATGGCTCCGGTGACGATTCCGGTGATGATTCCGGCGATGATCCCAACCCGGGCGATGGCTCCGGTGACGATTCCGAGGACGATCCTGAGGAAGATCCCGAGCCCTATATGGAGTTACTTTTTACCAAGGGAGATTCCTGGGGCAATGGTATGGTTTATAATATTGCAATCCGCAACCTTTCTTCTGAAAGTGTAAGCGGTTGGGAGGCAACCGTAACATTGCCCGGTGATGTGGTGTTGAATGACTATTGGAACTGTAATTGTACGCTTTCCGGTACGACGTTGACTTTGTTCGGAAAGCCTGTAAATGATACATATGACACAAGTGTAGTGCCCGGTAACAGTACGGTAGAGGGAATGGGTATTTCTATTAATACTACTTCATCCCAGCCCATTGGCGAATATACAATAAAAGTGGGTGATGTAGTGGTAGGATCCGGTTCCGGAGAAGCCAATGAAGAAGAGGACGGAGAAGGTGATGGAGGAACAACACCTTCGCCTGAGGACCCCGAGGAAGAAGTAGAACCGGAAAGTGGTTCTCCTTTTGAAAATCATGGTAAGTTAACCGTGTCCGGCACACAGATTGTGGATAAAAACGGTGATCCATACAGATTATGTGGTGTGAGTACCCATGGTCTGGCATGGTATCCCCAGTACGTAAATAAAGATACCTTCCGGTATTTCAGAGACGAATGGGGGGCAAACGTAGTCCGTTTGGCAATGTATACCCACGAGTACGGCGGATACTTAAATGGCGGCGATCAGCAACAGTTGGAAACTTTAATTGATAATGGCGTTAAGTATGCAACAGAGCTTGGTATGTACGTTATTATTGACTGGCATATTCTTGCAACCAATCCTGCCAATTATACGGCAGAGGCCAAGACATTCTTTCAAAAGATGTCCAGCAAGTATGCCAACTATGATAATATCCTTTATGAAATCTGTAACGAGCCTACGGGCAGTGACTGGAAGACTGTGATCAAACCTTATGCAGAAGAAGTTATAGATACGATTAGAACCTATAAAGAGGATGCCATTGTTTTAGTGGGTACCAACACCTGGTCTCAGGATGTTGATGCAGTTGTGGGTAATCAGATTGACGATCCCAATGTGATGTATGTAGCGCATTTTTATGCGGCAACTCATGGGGATGATATCAGAAACAAAGTCCTCACTGCAATTAATGGCGGCGTACCTGTATTTATCAGTGAATCCAGCGTATGCGAAGCCTCCGGAAACGGTGCGGTAGGAGAAGCGTCTGCTAAGGCCTGGTATGACATGCTGAAAGACAATAATATCAGTTATGTGGCATGGAACATCAGTAATAAGGCTGAATCCTCAGCGCTGATATCGTCTTCCTGCAGCAAATTGAGTGGATTTACGGTAGATGAATTGAGTGATACCGGAAAGTGGTTCAGAACCAGAATGCGCAAGGACAGAGGTCTCGACTAAAAATGGTATTTTTAAATAATTAGTATGATAAAAAGGGCTTTCCGATTTTCCGGGAAGTCTTTTTTTGCAGCTTTCTCTCTACAAAACCTACTAAGATTTCATTGTTAGTTTTTTTGAGATATGTTAAAATATTATTGAGGATGCATAGCGTTTTAAGTGTCTTAGTATTTAAAACTGCAAAGTATTATGAAATAGATTTGATGAGAAGAAAGGAGCTGGACTCGTGAAAAGGATTAAAAGATTATTGTGCATGGTTTGTGCAATGTTGTTGCTTGGAGCTTGTGGCATTAAGGATGGTTCAACAGAAAGTGTAACAGAGAATAAAAAAGACGCATTAGTGGAAGAAACACCTGCGCAGCAGGAGAAATTTCATGTTCTGCATATCATGAGTTATCATGAGGGCTGGGAGTGGACAGAGGCTCAATTACAAGGATTTCAAGCGGCTTTGGGAGAATATGATATAGAGTATACTGTTGAAGCCATGGATTGTAAAAATCATGCGGATGACGAATACAGAAATGCAAGAGCCAAAGAAATACAAAAGTATATTGATGAGAAAAAACCGGATTTAGTATATGTCAGTGATGATGAGGCTTTGCAGTATGTTGTTGCTAACAATATTAACTCAGAGATTCCGTTTGTCTTCAGCTGTGTTAATAAAGATATCGGATATTATGGTTTGTCGGATGCCAAAAATGTGACCGGTGTATATGAGGTTGAACATTTTGGGGCAAGTTTTGAATTGATTCAAGAGATTGTACCGGATATTAAGGATGTTATAGTAATATATGACCGAGCGGAAATGTGGAATGATGTTAAACAAAGAATGCTTGATACAGTTGATGATTATCCGGATGTGAATTTTATTTTTTTAGATCCTATTATGACTTTCGAAGAATATCAGCAAACTATATTGGACTATAACGGTAAGGTTGATGCACTGTGTCTGGTGGGTGTATTCAATTATGCGGACGAAAACGGAAATAGCGTATACTATCAAGATGTGTTAAAGTGGACGGAAGAAAACAGTACGATTCCTGATTTTACATTCTGGATTGACAGAATAGATAACAGTACATTGTGTAGTGTTGCTATATCCGGTTACGAGCAGGGATACACTGCAGGTGAGATGGCTAAGCAGATTCTGGTAGATAAAGTATCTCCGGAAGCTATAGAGCCGACGCATACCGGAAAAGGTTCTGTTGCAATAAATACCAAGAGAGCTGAAAAACTAGGCTTGAATGTAGATGCTGATTTATTGCTTGGCGCAGAGGTATACAAAAAGTACCAATGGGAGGAATAGGATTGGTTAAGAAGCAGTCTGGACTTAACATAAGAATCAAAGTTGTGCTTATATTATGCATAGGTTTGGCAGTGACGATTATTGGTAATTTTTTTATAAGTGCAGAAATGGTTAAAGATGCGCAGGTTTCTGCATTTGATAAAGAGGCATTTGCAACAGCAAGAGGGTTGCAAACCAATATTAACAGCTTAATTGAGAAAAGTTTTTTGCCCTATACAGATATTGTAAATTGTGAACCGTTACTGGATGATTTTGTATCAAATAATGAACATGTCATCTATACTTACACCACAGATGAGAAGGGACACATTTTATATTCAAGTAAGGATACGGAAGACAGCATAAATGTTGAAAGGTTACAAGAATGTATTTTATCCGGTGCCGAGGAACGCATAGATGATAAGGTAAATGGAATATTATACTACATCTTACCACTGCAAGAGGCAGATGAAGAGGACGGTAAGACAATTGTAGCTCGAGTGGGAGTTTTAGTAGTAGCGTATCCCAGGACCTGTATAACTGAGCCGCTTGGCAAGCTTTATACATATTATGCAATCTTAGCGTGTATCACTTTTTTGTGTTCATTTTTGTTGATTTCTATGTTAATAACTCAATGGGTTACAAAACCGTTGCAGATGCTGGATGTTGCTATTCGTAAGGTTTCAAAAAATGGATTTAAAGAAAACTCATTGGACATAAAAACGAATGATGAGATAGGGCAGATAGCAAGATCGTTTAATGATATGCTTGAGCAATTAGCAGTCACCACGGTATCTCAAAACTATGTTAACAGTATTTTGCTTAACATGAGTGAGGCGTTGTTTGTGATAGGTTTGGACAAGCATATTGAAAAGGTAAATGATTCGGCTATAAATCTATTGGGATACGATAAAGAAGAGCTTCTTGGGCAGAGTGTTAATTTGCTGTATGCAGAAGGGGCTGATAATCCGTTCAGCAGGGATGATTTTGTTGATGTTATTGAGGATGATATATCAAGAAATAATGAAACCGAATTTGTGGATAAGCAGGCAAATACTATTGCGGTTTCGGTTAATTGGTCAACAATAAAGGATGATGCCGGAAATATCAGCAAATATGTGTGTACAGCAAGAGATATTACCGAAATAAAGAAGGCTCAAAGTATCGTACTGCATCAGGCTAATTACGACGAACTGACAGGGCTATTTAATCGCTATAATCTTGAGCAAAAAATAGAGAAAATATTAACTGACACAGATAAAAAGCATGTATTTTGTGTGATAGATTTAGACAAATTTAAGATGGTAAATGATATATGTGGTCATGCTGCGGGAGATAAGCTTTTAAAGCAGATAGCATATATGATCCAGAATGCAGTAGGAGAAGGCAATTTAGCGGCTCGATTAGGTGGTGATGAGTTTGCTGTTGTAATGTATGATGCAGATATCAATGAAGTGACGAAGAGAATGGAGAATCTGCTGAAGGACATTATGAATTTTAACTTTACATGGGAAGGTAAAGTGTTTAATGTAGGAATGAGCATAGGTGCTTTTGAAATGAATAGATCCGGATTGGATCGATTGACCGTTTTTACTGCAGCAGACAGGGCATGCTATATTGCAAAGAAAAAGGGAGGAAACCGATTACATATATATACTGAAGAAGATAGGGAGTTAAACGAAAGAGAAGAAGAAGCTTCCATGATGCCAATTGTTACGGAGGCATTTGAGAATAACAGGTTCTTTTTGGTGTATCAGCCTATTATTCCGATGGGTGATCAAAATGACAAGCGTATGTATGAAGTTCTGGTAAGGCTAAAGACTAAAGAAGGCATAGTATTAGAACCGGAAGTTTTCTTGCCGTCGGCAGAAAGATATAACAAATTGTTGTTGTTAGACCAATGGGTAATACATAATTTTTGCGAAAATTACAGTAGTGTCATTGAGAAAATGTGTGACGGTAAATCAGTTCAATTTAACATTAATCTTTCAAGTGAGTCGCTTAACGCAGAATGCTTTTTTGAATTTATACAGCAAGAGTTTGTAAAGTATAACGTTTCGCCTGAGGTTATGTGTTTTGAAGTAGCAGAAAATTATGCAATTTCTAATTTTTTAGATGCGATAACTCTTATGAAACGTTTAAAGGAAATTGGATGTAAATTTGCAATAAATAATTTTGGGATGGGCACGTCATCCTTTATGTATTTAAGGCTTTTGCCTGTAGATACAATAAAGATAGCCGGTGGGTTTATTAGAGAGATTGTAAACTCTCCCATAGACTTTGCTGTCGTTAAGTCCATTAATGAGATTGCACATTTATTAAATATCAAAACGATTGCTGAATGTGTTGAAAATAAAGATGTATTGAATAAAGTTAAGGATTTGGAAATTGACTATGCGCAGGGGTTTGAGCTGATGAGACCGGGTAAGTTTGAGGATGTTTATAGCTTATAATTTAGATAGCGAGAATACAAATGAAACGGGTGGGTTAATATGCGCAATAAAAATATTGCAGTATTGATGACTGCTTTGGATTCCCCGGAGCAGGCAGAGATTTTAAAGGGGATTGAAGAGTACGGCATGAGCCACAATTGTAATGTGGCAGTGTTTGTATGGTTTACCGGTGCTTTTGAGAAGGATAAGCACAATCAGGGTGAGATTAATATTACCAGATTGCCGGACCTTAATCTTTTTGATGGTGTGATTGTATTTGCCAATATACTTCATATGGAGAATAACAGAAGGCAACTGGAAGTACTTTTGTCAAATGTTACATGTCCTATTGTGTGTATTGGCTGCAAGATTAAGAATGCTATATCTGTGCGCACGGACAACTATATGGGTATGAAAAAGCTGATGGAGCATTTTGTGCTGCATCACAAGATGACACGCATACACTTTGTTAGGGGTATTGAGGGGAATGAGGATGCAGAGGCTCGTTTCCAGGCATATCTGGATGTGTTGGAGGAGAATCAGATACCTATTGTGTCTGAGCGTATTAGCCAGGGAGATTTCTATGTTACGGGAGCTGAGCAGGCGGCCAAAGAAATTCTAAATTCGCGCTTGCCTTTTCCGGAGGCAATTGTATGTGCCAATGATACCATGGCTATTACGATCTGTGATATTCTGGTAAAGAATGGCTACCGGGTACCCGAGGATGTTGCGGTATCAGGATACGATTGGAGTGTGGAAGGACAGAATCATTTCCCGCGTCTCACAACGGTGAGAAGCCGGTTTAGGGATTTGGGAAGTGAAGCATGTCGAGTTTTAGACGATAAATTGTCCGGTATTCCTACAGAGGAAGAGATGTTTTTGTCGGATGAGTTGATTTTGGCAGAAAGCTGCGGTTGCCACGATGAGGACGCATCTGCAGAGAAAGCAGCTGTGACAGGTGGAACAGATGTTTTTCAAAGACAGATGCTGCACCATATGATTATGCTGGAAAAGAGTGTAAATGAGATTAATCAATACGAGGATTGGCTGGAGGCGTTCAAAGCATTCATAAGTGAGGTAAAACCTACAGAGTTTTATTGTTGTGTCAATCCCAGTTTTGTCAATGATGTTTTCAGAGTGGGTACCATGGCTCAGGAGGATATGAGCGTAGAGGAACAGCTGGCTTATTCTCCCAGGATGGATGTAATTTTAGCCTACAAAAATGGCATGTTTCGGACGAAAGCAGCCTTCGAATCCAAATTTGCTTTTGACGAGCTGTTCATGGATTCTGTAAGACCCAAATTGTATATTTTTTCACCTCTTCACTATTTGGAAAGAACCTTTGGTTATTTTGTATTTGTGGACAGTGATTTTCCGATGGCGAACATGCTGTATGTAAACTGGCTGATCAGCATGGGTAATTCTTTGGAGAATATCCGCCGTCAGAGTCTTTTGAAAAATGCCATGGCCCGTTTGGATGATATGTATATCAGGGATTCTTTAACCGGTGTGTACAATCGATTTGGCATGGATCGTTTCTTTGCAGAGATTAAGAGAAGAGGCGTGATGTCCAATTTGTCCATGCAGCTTTCCTTTGTGGATGTGGACCGATTGAAGCAGATTAACGATACCTATGGTCATGACGAAGGGGACCGTATTATTAGTGCTGCTGCAGAAATTTTGCAGAAATGTGCGGGCAAGCAGTATGTAATCCGCTATGGTGGAGATGAATTTATTGTAATGGGAACTGTACAGGATGTTTCTGAGGTTTCGGCTTATTGGGCAAGTGTGGAGCAGGAAGTTCGCAATTACAATGAAAATATGAAGAAGCAGGCTGAGCTTTGTATTAGCTATGGATATGAAATTTTCCCTTTAAATGCGAAGGTATATTTGGCGGACTGCATTAATGTAGTAGATAAGAAGATGTATGAGAACAAAAAGAGTAAGCGTTATTCCTAATAAGTCTTGCGATTTTATCAGCAGAATGGTAAGATAAAGCTTGTGTATTGAAAAGTTAAAAGGAGAATGTATTCATGAAATTTTTGATTAAGGTTTTGCAGGGTGCATTAATCGGTCTGGGTGCTGTGTTGCCCGGTATTTCCGGTGGTGTGCTTTGCGTGGTGTTTGGTATTTACAAGACCATTATGGAGTTTTTGGCGGATCCTTTCCGCAAGTTTAAGACCCATGTACCCAAGCTGATTCCCATTGGTATCGGCGGTGTGATTGGTTTCTTAGGTATTGCCAATGTGCTTTCTATTCTGCTGGAGAAATATCCTGCCCCGTCCGTATGTCTGTTTATTGGTTTGATTGGCGGTATGCTTCCTTCTCTGTTCAGAGAGGCCGGCGAGCAGGGCAGAAGCAGCAAGTCCTATGTGTCTATGGTAATTGCCATGATTCTGGTGTTTGCACTTTTGATTAGCCTTAAGATTTTCTCCGTACAGATTACCCCCAATTTTGCATGGTATCTGTTCTGTGGATTCTGCTTGGCACTGAGTGTAATTGCACCGGGTATGAGCTTCTCTACTCTGTTGATGCCTCTGGGCCTTTATGAGCCTTTTGTAGGCGGAATCGGTAATCTGGACTTTGGTGTATTGATTCCCGGCGGTATTGGTGCACTTGCAACTGTAATTCTCTTTGCAAAGGCTGTGGATACGCTGTTTAAGAAGCATTATTCTGTTGCATTCCATGCGATTGTGGGTGTGGTAATTGCAGCTACCATTATGATTATTCCTTTTGCAAGCTTTACCACCTCTGTGATGAGTGCAGTAATCAATGTGGTATGTATTGTGGTAGGTGTGGTTGCAGCATTGGCACTTGATAAATTTAACAGCAAGTATGCAGTTTAACACTTGACATTTTGCATCAAAAGCATATAATATGTTCTAAGAAGTCTTTGACAATTGCATATTTTGAAACCGTTGATGTGGAGATAAAGGTAAACGGGCACTTACAGAGAGCGCGGGAGGCTGAGAACCGGCAGAATGCTATTTATCAAATGGACCACGGAGGGCATGGTCAAAGGAAGCTAAAGCATCCAAGTATTCCATGACGTGAAGGCATACGTAAGTTGCTAAGAATATGTTAGTATTCTGTGAGTGTGTGGATTCCACAAATCAAGGTGGCACCGCGGTAAATGATATACCGTCCTTGACAATAGACAGTACTATTGTCAAGGACTTTTTTATGTCCGGGTAAACCGGAGCAATTCAAAATCGGAGGTAAAAAACATGGCAAAAGGAAGATATGGTATCCATGGCGGACAGTACATCCCTGAGTCCCTTATGGATGAGGTACTGAAGCTTGAGAAAGCTTATGAATTCTACAAAAATGACCCTGAGTTTAATCAGGAGTTGAACACTTTGCTGGCTGAGTATGCAGGCAGACCTTCTCTTCTGTACTATGCAGAAAAGATGACCAAGGACTTGGGAGGCGCAAAGATTTATTTTAAGCGTGAGGATTTGAATCACACCGGTTCCCACAAGATTAACAATGTGCTGGGTCAGGCACTGCTTGCCAAGAAGATGGGTAAGACCAGAATTATCGCAGAGACCGGTGCGGGTCAGCATGGTGTGGCAACTGCTACGGCAGCAGCGCTGCTTGGTCTTGAGTGTGAGATTTTCATGGGTGAGGAGGATACCATTCGTCAGGCCCTGAACGTATACCGTATGGAGCTTCTGGGTGCTAAGGTCAATCCTGTTATGACCGGTACCAGAACCCTTAAGGATGCAGTAAACGAGTGTATGCGTGAGTGGACCACCAGAATGGATGATACTTTGTATGTGCTTGGTTCTGTAATGGGTCCCCATCCCTTCCCCATGATTGTAAGAGATTTCCAGAGTGTAATCAGCCGTGAGGCAAGAGCTCAGATTCTGGAAAAGGAAGGGAAGCTTCCCGACGTGGTGATGGCTTGTGTAGGTGGCGGAAGTAACGCCATGGGTATGTTCTATGAGTTTATCAAGGATGAGTCTGTTAAACTGATTGGATGCGAGGCAGCAGGCCTTGGTGCAGATACTGACAAGACTGCAGCTACCGTTACTACCGGAAGCCTTGGCGTGTTCCATGGCATGAAGTCTTACTTCTGCCAGGATGAGTATGGTCAGATTGCTCCTGTGTATTCCATTTCAGCAGGCTTAGATTATCCCGGCGTAGGCCCTGAGCATGCACACCTTCATGACATCGGCAGAGCACAGTATGTACCTGTAACCGATGATGAGGCAGTGGAGGCATTTGAGTACATTGCCAGAACAGAGGGTATTATCGCTGCAATTGAGAGTTCTCATGCAGTGGCGCATGTGATGAAGCTGGCACCTACCATGGATAAGGATCAGATTATCATCTGTTGTCTGTCCGGTCGTGGAGACAAGGACGTTGCCGCAATTGCGAGATATAGAGGAGTGGATTTACATGAGTAAGATTAGTGAAGCATTTCAGAACAAAAAAGCATTCGTAGGTTTCCTTACTGCAGGAGACCCTTCCTTGGATAAAACAGCAGAGTTTATCTTTACCATGCAGGAGGCCGGTGCAGCAGTAATTGAGATTGGTGTTCCCTTCTCCGATCCCATTGCTGAGACTCCCGTGGTACAGGAGGCAAATGTGCGTGCTCTGTCCGTAGAGGGTGGTTGCACCACGGATATGATTTTCAATATGTTAGGCGGTATCAAGGATCAGGTAACCGTTCCCTTGGTACTGATGACCTATTTAAATCCTATATTTAAGTATGGTTATGAGGCATTTATGGCAAAGTGTCAGGAGACCGGCGTCAGCGGCATTATCATTCCCGATATGCCCTATGATGAGAGAGAGGAGATTCTTCCCTTTGCAGAGAAATATGGTGTAGACATTATTTCCTTAGTGGCACCTGCCAGCAAGAGCCGCATCCAGATGATTGCCAAGGAGGCAAAGGGTTATATCTATGTTCTGCCTTCCTTGAATGCGGCTGACGGACGTAGCGACGTGGTAACCGATATCTCCGGTATTGTGTCAGAGATTCGTCAGGTAACGGATACACCTGTGGTTCTGGAGATTGGTGTAAACTATCCTGAGGCTGAGTATGAGACCATCGCAGACGGATTTGTGGTGGAAAATGCCATTGTGAATCTGATTGCAAAGCATGGCAAGGATGCTACGGAGTATATCCGTGAGTATGTAAAGAAGACGGCTAAGAGCCTGTAAGAAGTTAAGTGTAATGAATAGTACGAGAAAACGCAGAGGATGTAGGTCCGCTGCGTTTTTTTATGTAGGAGTGTAAAAAATCCTATTGACAAATCCAAACAAGTGCGCTAACATAACAGTGTTATCAGATAACTGCATTATGTGGAGGCGGACAGCATGAAGCAGGACAAAGAGACCAAAGTCAAGCTCCTTCAAAGTGCTAAGGAGGAGTTTATAGAGAAGGGATATATGAAGGCATCTCTTCGTAACATTTGTAAGAATGCGGGTGTTACCACCGGTGCTTTGTATTTCTTTTTTCAGGACAAAGAGGATTTGTTTGAGGCGCTGACCAAGGAGACTGTGGAAGGCATTTATCAGTTGATGCAGGGACATTTCCAGGAGGAGAGTGCTCTGGTGGGAAGTGGCATGGTTCCTACGCCGGAGTCCGAGAAGCATGAAGACGATTTTGAAATAGCCCGGGCTCTGATTCATCAGATGTATCTGCACAGGGAGATGGTGCTGTTAGTGTTAACCAAAGCCCAGGGCACCAAATATGAAAACATTGCAGATTTATTCATAGAGACTTGCGAGAAGCATTACTGGGCCATGGCACAGGCTATGCAGACGGCATATCCGGAGGCAGTGGTGGATGAGAAGTTTATCCATTGGCTGGCCCATGAACAGATTGATGCATTTATTCATATGATCACACATATTGAGGATGAGGAAGAGGCAGTACGGTTTATTGAACAGATCATCACTTATATGATGGCCGGTTGGTATGGTTTGTTTATGGGCAAGAATCAATTTATTCAAAAAGAGACGGAGTAGTTAATCAGGGGATCGTTTTGCGGTCCCTATAAACATAACATTCACATAACGGTGTTATGTGAATGAGTGTTCATGCGTGATACTTTGAT
>JAZQFO010000119.1:0-17774 GCA_045539535.1 Acetatifactor sp. | reverse complement strand
CAGAAGCCAGTGCCTGATCAGCTACAGACTGTACAAACTCCTGGAATACTTCATTCTTTGCAACGAAGTCAGTCTCGGAGTTAACCTCTACAACTACAGCAGTGTTGCCGGAAATAGCAACCTTTGCGATACCTTCAGCTGCAATTCTGCTAGCCTTTTTCTCAGCCTTAGCTGCACCGCTCTTCTTCAATACATCAACAGCGGCATCCATATCTCCATTGGTCTCGTTCAGAGCCTTCTTACAATCCATCATACCTGCGCCGGTCATCTCACGCAGCTGTTTTACCATAGATGCGGTAATTTCTGCCATTTTTGTATCCTCCTATATATAATATTTATGAGTTAATCTTAGTTCTCTTCTGCTACTTCCTCGATGTCCTCTGCATTCTCTACAGCAACATCAGCCTCAGTGTAAACAGCCTCACCCTGATTAGCCTCGATAACAGCATCAGCCATCTTGGAAACGATCAGCTTAACTGCTCTGATAGCATCATCGTTACCGGGAATGATGTAATCAAGATCCTCGGGATCACAGTTGGTATCGCCGATACCGATAAGAGTAATACCAAGAGAATGAGCCTCCTGTACACAGATCTTCTCCTTCTTAGGATCTACTACGAAGATTGCATCGGGAACTCTGGTCATGTTCTTGATACCGCCAAGGTTCTTCTCAAGCTTATCCCACTCCTTCTTCAGCTCGATAACTTCCTTCTTGGGAAGAACATCGAAAGTGCCGTCCTGAGACATGGTCTCAATAGCACGAAGTCTGTCGATACGGGACTGAATGGTTCTGAAGTTGGTAAGCATACCACCCAACCATCTCTCGTTTACGTAGTACATACCGCAACGCTCTGCCTCGGTCTTAACAGCGTCCTGAGCCTGCTTCTTGGTACCAACAAAAAGAATGGTGCCGCCCTGTGCAGCGATCTCGGATACTGCGCGATAAGCCTCATCAACCTTACCTACAGACTTCTGCAGATCGATGATGTGGATACCGTTTCTCTCGGTGAAGATGTAAGGAGCCATCTTAGGGTTCCATCTTCTGGTCTGATGTCCAAAATGAACACCTGCTTCAAGTAACTGTTTCATAGAAATAACGCTCATGTCTTTACCTCCGTTTGGTTAGAATCTTCCGCATTTCCTTTTCCGCCGAATCTGCGTTAAAAATCCGGTTAACTCCGATAACGATTCCACTCAAATCACTTCTGCCAAAAGCATCTGTGCATCTTATGAAACACCATCATCGAATCAGAATGCGTGTTTTTTAGTCACAACTAGGACAGTATAACATGAAAAACCCCTTATGGCAAGGGGTTTTTCTTGATTTTCTGCATATATTTTCACATTTTTCGGTATTGAAATCTACTGTTTTATCGTGCAATGGTTTTTGCAATCTCCTCATAACTCATTCCCTTCGAAAATTCATAGGTTCCGGTACGGATTGTACGGGAATAACCATTGTCACACAAATAGCGGTCAAATTCCGCTGCATCTTCCACCAGCCCGGCTGAAGCAAGGGCCTTGCTCACTGTATAAGAGCTGTCACCGCTCTTGATGGTAAGCTTAATGGGCGTCTCGTCCGCAGGCTGTGATGACTCCGGCACCTGTGAAGCAGGCGGCTTGCTGGCATCACTTGCACCATCTGTAGATGAAGCTACCGTCTCCTCAGCAGGTTTTGTAGTTTCCACAGATTCTTGTGTTGACGGCTCTGACGACGACTCTGATGCTTCGCTTTTTTCAGCGTTTTCCTTTGTTTCAACAACTGCTATGGACGGATTATAGGTCTCACTGCTTTCAGTTTCAGTTGTATCGTCAGTGCTTTCCGCCACATCAGAAAGCTTCAGGGAACTGCTTTCCACCATACCAAGCTCCAATGCCCGCTGACGCACCTGCGCATCTGTCATGGGTTGTTTATCAGCATTGGCAATAGATAACACAATGGTCGTCAGAATAATCCCCACTGCCAAGCCTCGTAAATAATACTTTAGTTTCATAATATCCTCAGTTAAATTTCCTTGTTTCGTTCTACAGATTCTTGTACAAATCGATAACCAGCTTTACCTCTCCCACACCCAAACCAAGCTCCTTGGCAATGGCCACGGTAGATTTACCCTGTTTATGAAGTGCCAGAATCTGCTCATTATTGTTCACACCGGGTTCCCTCACATCTGCCAAAAAATCCCATTCTTTTACTACATCAATAGCAGGTTCTTCCTCTGGCTTCTTGCGAGAAGAAGTCTTTTTCGCAGAAGTCTTTTTCCCGGCTGCTGTATCTTTTTCAGCCACTTTGTTCTTCGCCTGTGAAGGCTCCACCGAAAGCACACTGATATCAAGCTTCTGAAACTCCGGCTCTCTGATACGGGGCTGCGAGACATCCACCACATCAATGCCAGGTCCGACATTAACAGCAGCTTCCATCTGTGTCTGAAGCATGGTTTCATTTTGGGATGCAACCACATTCTCCAATGTAGATTGCACCTCCTGCACTGCCTTGTTGGCCTCAGATACTGTATTTTTCAGACTTTCATGCTTTGCATTCAGCATATCATACAAAAACATGGCCTCTTCGTGATTCTTATGGATCTCATTCAGAACCGTATCCGAATACTCATTGACAGCCATGATTTTCTCGTTGGTCAATCGCTCCAGTGAGCGCTCTGTTTTCTCCACTGCATACCCCACAGCCTCATCCACCACGTCATCTACATGACCTCGGATACCATTCATCTCACTGTCGACCATAGATTTAATTTCTTCTTTTGCCAGCACCTTGGTCTCCCGGGAAGTTTCCTCCTTTGCCGCCGGAATCACAAAGCTGAGCACCGCAAGAACAGCTCCCGCCAGGAGCAGTATCACCTCTAAAATGCCCATTCCTATCTCCTTAGATTTTCATATCAAATCCACCGCGCCCTTTTACAACAACGCGATCAGTTTCATTATCCTGCCTATTGCGCTTCTTACCACCATCGCCAAAATATTCGTTACTGCCCTTTTCTCTGGCATCATGACGCTTGTTCTGCCACTCAGAATTCTGGCTGTCTGTAACAGTCTTGGCCCGTTTATCAATGGCCTTGTCCGTCTGTTGACTAATATTGGTCTGGTCAACAAAAGGTTTGGCATCCTCATTGTGTTTGATGGTGGTGTAATCCTGCGCTCTGCTGATAGTTGTAAACTCTATCGTACCAAAACCCATATATTATTCCTCCAACAACTTACAACGGCCCCATTCTAACCTCGCCCTGTTCACGCACAAATCTGCAATACTTATAACTGCTCTGCACTGTGGTGGACACATCTCCAATCACAATAGTCGTGCCGGGATAAACCTCGCCGGTTACTTCTATCGTTGCTCTGTGCTGATTGGTAAAGATTTCCTGCAAATCCTGCAGCTTGTTATTCTTCTCAACCAGCTTCTGCTTATTCAACTCCATATTCTTGGCTACTGCCTTGATATAATTTAATTTCTCCTGGCTAAATCCCACGCCCTTAGAACGTTTTTCTGCAAAATTCAATAAAATCGGCTGCGCAGCTTTGATATCATTTACGATATCTGTCACTTCCTTCTGCAATGCAATATACTCTGCCTTAAGGGTAGGATTTACACCCACTTCAACCACTGTATGGGCACCCATACCCGCACCAAGTGTCTTAACGCAAATCTTATTGGCCGCACGGACGTGACCGCCTGTCAAAAAGCCCTTCTTGCCATCTACTACCACCTCATCACCGGCGGTTACTTCACTGTGAAGAATAGAACCGGCATTCACGTATCCTTCTGCAGAAACAGTGGCACTCTCAATAAACTTTGCCACAATATTGCCTCCTGCCTCCAATACGCCCTTGGACATACCATTCATTCCTCGTGCAATGATGATGTTTCCTCCCGCAGATATATGCGCGCCCTCCACCACACCATTGATAATAACATTACCACTGGCGTAGACAGTGAAGTTGGAAGCCACGTTACCATTCACCTGCACACTACCGTTAAATTCAATATTACCGGTGGAAATATCTACATTTTCAACCTCATAGATATTAGACACGAAGACCTTGTCTTCCACAAGCATCACATGGCCGTCTACCATGGATGAAATAGACATCTTGTCCTCAGACAATTCAACATGATTGCTGTATTTTAGGACCGCTTTTTTCACATCACGGGGCTTGATTCTTGCACCTGTAATATTCATACCGTACTCGCCCTCATCCTCCGGGATAATACGAGCCAGCACATCTCCCACATGACAGTGGTTGATTACGTTCAAATTAAAATAATCCACGCTACCGTCCTCATTCATGGTAGGACGAACACGCAAATCCGTATTAAACAAATATTCTATTTCTGCATCCCTGCCATTTCTGGCAGGCTTACCCTTTGCAACCAAGAGATCACTACAGTATAATCCGTCAGATTGGAAATGATCCTGCACATCACCCATCTGAATACCGGAAATAATATTTTTATAACGCAAATCGGAAAGGAACTCGTTAATCGTCATACGAGCACCGGTTTCAGAGGGTGCATAAAAGCGTACGGTTGCCAGCATCTGATCCTCGCTGATTTCCAATTTATAAGACTCATTTATAGCCGGGCATTCTCCCCTGCCCAGCTGACAAGTGATCTCCTTGCCGGATTCCAAAAACTGCTTTAAGGCAGCCAATTCATAGGGAATTTTATGCGCATCAAGCCAGGAAACCAGTTCTCCGATACGAACCGCTTCCCCGCCTTCCTCGGGCGGATAAAATCTAATACCATAGCCGCCACCAACAGCATTCACTAATTTAAAATATCCGTTTTGCATAATCAGCTCCCCTCTGGATTGCACCAATTCTAAAACTAGCCGGCAAACACTCCCATATAATTACCCATTTTAGATTTCATCTTCTGTAGTGCCCTTGTATGCAACTGAGAAATTCGGGACTCAGACACCTCCAAAATGTTGCTGATTTCCTTCAGCGTAAGTTCTTCATAGTAGTAGAGCGTAATAACTTTCTGTTCCTTTTCGGTCAAAAGCTCCAAGGCTTCACCCAATACCCGGGTGAGCTCATTTTTCTCTATATGCTCCTCAGGGCTCTCAAAATGTGAGGTTGTGTGTCTGTTATAATCCTGAGACACATCACTTCCCTGCTCCATATACTCATTCAGAGAAACAAGACCCGTAATCTTCATCTGAGACTGCCAATCAAGATATTCATCATCTGAAATCCCCAGTGCCTGGGCAATTTCCTCATCGCTGGCAGCATGACCTGTCTCCTGTTCAATTTCACGGATTACAGCTTCTATTTTCTTCTGTTTCTGTCTGATTGTACGAGGAATCCAATCCATCTTACGAATCTGGTCCAAAATAGAACCCCTGATACGCAGACTGGCATAGGTTTCAAATTTAACCTCTTTCATATAATCAAACTTATCAATGGCATCTATCAAACCAAAGATTCCGTAGCTGACCAAATCCTCATACTCCACATTATAACCCAAATACATACTCAGGCGGCCTGCTACAACCTTCACAAGAGGTGCATATTCCAATATGATTTTTTCGCGTAATTCAGGCGTCCGATTCTTGGAATATTCTTCCAGCAGTTTTTTCTTGCCCGCTTCATCCATTGGTCAGCCACCTCCTTTGTATTACATTCTAAATTTAAAACAAATCATCCTTTACTTCGCCATCTTTTGCAATGACTTCACCCTGCTCGCCTGCTTCTTTTTCATTCTGGCGCTCAAAATAATCTAATGTCCATTTAATGACAGATCCCAGCAAGTAAAATAAGACAAGGACCACCAAGAGTGTGGTTAACTGCTGTAGCATGGGATATCCTTCTACCATAGTAATAATCCATGTCACCGCACCTGCTGAAAGCATCAACAACAAAGGAACATATCTTCTATACATTTCAAACCTCAACTAAATTGTACGCTCCGGTTTACCTACCGCACGTATTACATAAGCACCTGTCTCCGGATAAAAAACCACCGTACGACCATAGTTGGCACCTGTATCCTGCGCTACCACCGGAATGCCCAATTCTTTTAATTTTTTGGCGGAAGCTTCCGCATTTCTAAGACCTATTTGTACCATATCCGACTTGCTGGGCGTAGCAAACATGGTCGCTCCTCCTGCCAGCTTCGCCTTCATACGAATCCTTTTGGCCCCCAGTGCTTCCATCTGCCGGACCAGCTCTGCGATCCCCGTATCCGCAAACTTGGCAATATTCTGACCACTGTTACGGATAGCAGTACTATCGGGGAGCATAATATGTGCAAGCCCTCCGACCCCGGCCACCGGATCGTTGATTGCAATTCCGATGCAGGAGCCTAGCCCCAGAGTGGTCAGCGCATCCGGACTTTTACAGGTCTTCAAATCCGCCATTCCAACTTTAATGATTTCTCCCATCGTATCACCCTATCGCACTTTTTACAGAGGCATTCCCAAGGAACCCAAAATCTTTGCATAAGAATCTAAATCCGGTATCAAAATGAAATATCCGTCAATCTCCACCTCATCAAAGAACTGAGACTGAATCAACAAAATATTGTCGCCCACTGTACCAAACTGAATCGCAGGCACACTCAAAATCGCACCTGCCATATCCACCGCAAGCTCCGGTGGAGTAGGATAAATCTTAAGATTAGTCATCATGGAGAGGGAATTCAAATACGCGCCGGTAATGATATTGCCCACCTCCTGCATGGCAGAGAGCTCCATCTCCGTAAAATCATCACCCTCCGGAGCCATGCCCATCATGATCTTGTTAATCAGATGCTTCGCACTACTTTTCTCCACAAGGAACATCATGCTGCCGGTAATATCTCCCTCAACACCCAGGAAAACACCTACCATAAGCTGCTCCTCGCCACCCATCAGGGCACCTACCTCTTTAAACTCAAGAAGCTTAATCTGAGGAACTCTCATATCTACTTTACAGCCTAACATCTGGGACAATGCCGTCATGGCATTGCCCGCACCAATGTTACCAAGTTCTTTTAATACATCCATATAGGTTTCAGAAACCTGTTCAAGACTAAGATTACCCATCTGTATTCTCCTTCTCTGGCATACTAGGCATTTTCATCTAAGGTAATGGAACTGAGCTCCAACAAGGAAATCAACTCATCTCCATGCTTACCGATACCATTAATAAATGTGGTGCCACCGTCGCGGGACTCTCTTGATACACGCTCAATACTATCCTCGCGCAGAGTCACAACCTCTCTGACCTCATCCACTACAATACCAAAATTACCGGAAGTCTCTGTTTTCAAAATAATGATTCTGGTAGTTCTGGTATGCTCACTCTCGGTGAGTCCCATTTTCAAACGAATACTGATCACCGGAATTACTTCACCACGCAGGTTAATAACACCCTTCAAATATGCAGGAACCTTCGGTACACGGGTAATATTCTGCATTCTCACAATATTATCAACATAACGGATATCAATTCCGTACTGTTCCTCGCCCAGGCGAATCACAATATACTGGAAGCTTTCAAGCTCCTGCTTCACTTCTCGGCTAACTTTCACCAAATCGTTGTTATTTACACTTAACTGATCCATATGTATGTCCCCCTTTCTTACAGCAAAGCGTTGGTATCCAGAATGAGAGCCACTTCACCGTCTCCCAGAATGGTTGCACCGCTGATAAACTTACACTGCTTGATATAGTCGCCCAGGGACTTGATAACGATTTCCTGCTGTCCAAGCAAAGCGTCAACTACAAGACCTGCCGTCTTATCGCCCTTCTTTACAATTACAACGATAAGGCTCTCGTCCTGACTGCCGCTGCTTTCGATATCCAGCACCTCATTCATACGAATCAAAGGAATTACATTGCCACGAAGGTTGATAACCTCCTTGTTCTCCACAAGCTTAATCTCGCTGGGAAGAATGTCTTCAATCGCCTGAATGGATCCAAGAGAAATCGCATATTTCTCATTGCCCACAACAACCATAAGGGCCTGAATAATCGCCAGAGTAAGAGGAAGTCGGATGGTCCAGGTACTTCCCTCACCAAGAACGGATTTTACTTCCACCTCGCCGGAAAGAGATTCAATCTTGGAACGAACCACATCCAGACCAACGCCTCGTCCGGATACATCCGTAACCTTCTTAGCGGTAGAGAAGCTGGGCAGGAACAAAAGATCAATAATCTCCTTCTCACTCATGCTTGCCGCCTGCTCAGCTGTAATGGCACCACGCTCGATGGCTTTATTCTTAACAGCTTCAGTATCAATACCGTTACCGTCATCTCTTACTTCAATTACGACATTGTTACCATCCTGGTATGCATCCAGGAAAATAGAACCTACAGGAGGCTTTCCTCTCTGCGCACGAACCTCAGCACTCTCCAGGCCATGATCTGCGGAGTTGCGAAGCAAATGCATCAAAGGGTCACCAATCTCGTCCACTACGGTACGATCCAGCTCTGTCTCTTCACCGGACATATAAAGCTCCATCTTCTTGTTCAAGGTCTTAGACAAGTCACGGATCATACGAGGGAATTTATTCACTACACTCTCGATGGGCACCATTCGAACCTTCATAACAGACTCATGCAGGTTGGTGGTAACACCTTCAAGATACTCTATCTGCTCATTAAAGCTTGCGTTGTCATTCTGCTCCTGACCGGTTACGGACACCAAGGAGTTCTTGGCAATAATCAACTCACTGACAAGGTTCATCAGCACATCAAGCTTCTCAATATCTACACGTACTGTACGGTTTACAACAGGCTTGCCGGTTGCAGGCTTCTTGTCGTTATTCTTGGCTGCAGGTGCAGGGGCTGCCTTCTTATCCGTAGCAGCAGGTGCTGCAGCAACCGCAGTCTCTTCCGCCTTAACCTCCGGCTCAGCTTCTGCTTCCGCTTCTTCGATAGGTCTGTAGTTCTTGGTCTCCTCCAATACAAGCGGTGCACCAATAACATTAGCAATCTCAGACACATTAGCAGCTGCTTTGATCAGATCCTCTAATGAATGTTCAGATACCACCAACAGCGTGAAATCCTGATCAAACTTCTCATCCTCAACGTCCTGCGTGCTGGGATTGGATACGATAATCTCGCCCTTCTCCTCCAATGCCTTAAATACCAGGAACGCTCTTGCTGCCTTCAAAATACAGTTCTCCTGTACAGTTACAGTCAACCCATAGGTATTATTACCCTGTTTCTTGGCCTCAGTAATTACATGAATCTGGGAATCATCCAGAGCAATGTCATTCCACTTTTTGTCACTACCCGCACTCTCCTGTGCAGCAGGCGCAGCATCAGCCGCAGCTGCCGGCGCAGCCTCCGTGGCCTTACCATTATTCATAATATCATTCAACATCTTAATCAGAGGTTCATTGTCATTGGTACCCTCATCTGCAGTCTGTTGAATATTGTCAGTATACTCCTCCAATGCATCCAGACACTGGAACAGCACATCCACCATCTCAGGTTGAACCTTAATATTACCGTTTCTTACTTCAGAAAATACATTTTCCATGTCATGGGTCAAATTCTGCATGCGCTTATAACCCATGGTACCTGCCATACCCTTCAGGGAATGTGCCGCACGGAAAATCTCATTGACCGTATCCATGTTCTCTGCATCTGCCTCAAGGTTCAGAATCTGCGTGTTGAGATTCTGCAAATGCTCCTTGGTCTCATCCAGGAAAATTTCAAGATATTGACTAACGTCCATACTCTCCTCCGTTCTGCCGAAAACGGCTGTCTTAGATTCATTACCGGCTTGCTACTGCATTCCAACCTGTCTGACAATCTCTTGTGCTATTTGCTCAAGAGGAAGAACCACATCCGAAAGCCCCGCCTTGACTACACTGCCGGGCATTCCGTACACAGTACAGCTTTCCTCGTCCTGAGTAATCACATAGGTCTTATCGGTCCTCTTCAAAGCAGCAATCCCTTCCGTTCCGTCGGCCCCCATTCCGGTAAGTACCGTACAGATTACACGTTCAAAGCCACATCCCGAAAGAGATTCATACATATAATTGGCATTTGGTTTTACTCCGTCCCTTGGAGGCTCATTGGAATATCGGATGTGGTACTTACCCGTCACACTCTGATAAAGCCGCATATGGACTCCGCCCTTGGCAATGTAGACAGTTCCTTTTCTGATTTCCTCACCATCTACAGCCTCTTTTACATGAACCTTGCTCAACTCGTCCAAACGCTCTGCCAAAGACTGGGTAAAGCCCTTCGGCATATGCTGTACCAACAATACCGCCGCATCCAAATTAGCCGGTAGCTTCGGAATAACCGAATGCAGTGCATGGGGCCCGCCGGTAGAGCTTGCAATAGCTACAATACGGGACCCTGCCTTCACTTCATTAAGTATATCACAAACACCACTACTCATAGGTGCATAGTTGCCGTTTTTGGGGATTTTTTTTGTGTATTTTTCCATATCGCAATCGAATCCTCCATTTTTTATTATAGGAATTGCACAATTCCTTAAGACTGGCGGTCTCTTTTACGGTTCTTGCGCTCCTCCTCGAATATAAATCGAATAATCTCCTCTCTCACATTGGTATCCATATCATGATACTGTACCCTGTGTTCAAAGGTACCGGGGCGATTCTGTAGCTCCTGGGCAGCCAATACTCTGCCGATTACCTCATACTGCTTTCTCTGCCCATCCTTCAGCAGATAATAACTGCAGTAAATCAAACTGCCCGGCTCATATTTCTGAACGGACATAAATCTAAGGCCGCCGCCACTGATGTCCACGATAACGCTTCTGCGCAGAGGCAATCCGGGCTGCAAAATATAAGGCATCTTCGCCTCAACAGCCTGTAATTCCTCTTCCTCCAGATTGCGGGAACACATCTCCAACGCACATGCAAAACGATAATATTCTCTTCTCTGGTATTTGCGCAAATTGCTGGTAAGCTCCACGCGCAAAATATAGACATTATTACTCTTGTATCTGTCTACAATACGGGCAAAACACTGATACAGTCCGGTTGCTCCGTAAAATACCAAATCATATTCCGTGTCTACAGGCAGAAGTATCAGCTTGGTCTGCTCCATGGGCATGGTAATCTCCAGCGTATCCTCTGTAATAATCTCGTACACACTACTGTTGTATATTTTTTTCTGCTTGTCCGGAGAAGCTACAATGCTATTCTCCATCTCCTGCAATTCAATTTTATCTCCCAGTGAAATAATATCTGAAAGCACCGCCATTTCACCCTCCTTTAATTTCTGGTTATCATATGTGAAAAGAATGCCGCCATACCTCTCTTAGGCTGCCGCTGTTCCTCTTCCTTGTCCAACAATCTGCAGGCAATGGTCTCATAGGCCAGCGCAGACTTAGCCGCCGGATTCTGAAGTGCAACCGGACTCTGTTGCATCACTGCCTTAGACAATTGGGAATCCTGAGGAATACACCCCAGATACGTCATGGGAATTTTTAAATATCTGGTTACAACCGCGTTTAACTTATTAAATAGAATCTGACCATCGGTTTCTTTTTCCACACGGTTGGCCAACATCTTTACCTTGGTATCTGTCTCCCTAAATCTTGGATGACGATACAATGCTTTAAGCAAAGAATACGAGTCTGTAATGGAAGTGGGCTCCGGTGTGGTAACCAATAAAATCTCTCCGCTAGCCACCAAAAATTCCAGAACCGCATCTGAAATACCCGCACCGGTATCAATAATAATAATATCTGCAATGGCATCCAATTCCGCAAGATTTTTGATAATATAATTCAAGTATTCTTTACTCAGGTTAGCCATTCCGGCTATGCCGGAGCCACCTGAAATAAACCCAACATCCATAGGTCCCCAGGTAATAATCTCTCGAATATTTTTGCCTTGGTAAATCAAATCACACAGATTATGCTTAGGAACAGCCCCGAACATAATCTCTATATTCGCCAGTCCAAAATCTGCATCTAAAATAATCACCCGCTTACCCATCTTGCGAAAATGAATGGCTAGATTGATGGCTGTGTTTGACTTGCCAACGCCTCCTTTACCACTTGTAACCGTAATTACACGTGCCAAAGGTCTGGTCTGCATATTTGCTTTAATTATACGCAGCTGTGCTGCCTGATCCATAGATTGCCTCCTAAACCGGTCTTAAATCAGACCTTTCCTCCCAAGAGTTGCTTCACCGTCTTTTGAGGGTTAAACTGCTCAATATCATTAGGTACGTTCTGCCCACATGTAATATATGCTATGGGAGTATCTGCATACAGCTTGATATTTAACAGATTACCCACCGCATCAGTCTCATCCAGCTTAGTAAAAATCAACTGATAATTGGTTACTTCTTTATACTGCTCTACGATTTTAATCAAATCCCTGTATTTCGTAGTTGCGCTGAGCACAAGATACACTTGCACATCCACACGCTCCCGCATCGCTTCAAGGTTCTGTTTTGCAGTATTTAAGAGTTCCTCATTGCGATGAGAATGTCCTGCTGTGTCCACAAATATGTAATCATATTCCTTAAAATCCTCCAATGCACCACGAATTTCCTCCGCCGTATAAATTACGCGGAAAGGAACTTCAAGAATCTGCGCATAGGTATTGAGTTGTTCTGCTGCGGCAATACGATAAGTATCTGTGGTAAGAAGAGCAATTTTCTTTTTCTCATTCACAACATAATTGCTGGCAAGCTTTGCTATGGTTGTTGTTTTGCCTACTCCGGTAGGTCCCACAAACATGATTACTCTCGGACCTTTTTCTGAAGGTACAATCCCTTCGGATTTACCAAATTTCAAAATCATCTTCTGGTAAATATTAGCAAGAATATAATCAATAGGCATATTGGGCTTGCGATTCTTCTCCACATCTTCAAGAATCTGATTGGCATATTTCTCAGAAACCTCATTGTCAATCATAGTGTTGTAAAGCAGTCGAATGAACTTCTCCTGTTCTGCATCCGGCGCATTCTCTGCCGCCGTCTCCTCCTGAACAGGCTCCCCATGACCAGCCGACTCCGTTTCTTCCGGCTTTTCTGCACTGTCCGATTGCTTTAATTGATTTTCCAAAAGCGTCTGCAAACTGTCCAACTTCTGTTCTATAGCATTTTGTTTACTCAAAATATGATTCTTATTACTCTCTGCCTTGTTGTCTTGCGTCTTGTCCACGTCCATTCCTGCGTCCGTCTTATCAACGCTTTGAACGCCCTGTAGCCCATTATCTCTCTTGGGTGCTTTTACCGGCTCCGCCTCCAACGCAACAGTCACTTCCGTAAGCTTGGGCTTGAATGCAGCAAAAAGCCCTTTGGCCTTTGTCTGCTTCACATTCATGATAACGATGCCCTCGCCCAACTCCTTTTTAGCCGCCGCTACCGCTTCTTCTTCGGTTTTGGCTGTAAATTTCTTGATAATCATTAAGCAGTCACCATCCCTACTGATTGTAATTCAACATTTGATTCTACTTCGTTATAGGAGACTACCACCAAGTCTCTATAGTACTCCTCTCTCAGGCGCTTAAAATAAATACGCACAATGGGAGAAGTAATCACAATGGGCGCCTTTCCCAAATTCTCAAGCTTTTGCATCTGCGCTCCCACAGAGTCAATAATTGCTCTTGCTCTGGCAGGATCAAGATTCAAAAACGCTCCGCTCTCTGTCTGCTTCACGCTACCCATAATCTCCTGCTCTACCTTAGGATCCAAAGTCACCACACTGGTGGCCTCATGGGCCAGGAAAAATTTGGTGGAAATTGCACGTTTCAAGCTTTGTCGCACATATTCCGTCAAAATATCCGTATCCCTGGTAGTGGGTGCGTAGTCCGCAAGGGTTTCTAAAATGGTCAGTAAATCTCGAATAGAAATACCTTCCTTTAACAGGTTTTGCAAAACCTTCTGGATCTCGCCCAGACCAAGAAGCTTTGGCATAAGCTCCTCCACCAGAGAAGGATTGGTCTCCTTCACATTGTTGATCAGGTTCTGTACATCCTGACGAGTCAAAAGCTCTGCAATATACTGACGAATAATCTCTGTCAGATGGGTTGCAATGATGGAAGGCGGGTCTACTACCGTGTATCCCAGACTCTCCGCACGCTCTCTCTGTCCCTCTGTAATCCAGATAGCCGGCAAATGGAAGGAAGGCTCAAAGGTGGGAATACCTGTAATTTCCTCTTCCACATAACCGGGATTCATGGCCATGTAATGATCAAATAAAATCTCACCCTCACTGACCTGAATACCCTTAATCTTAATAATATACTGGTTCGGATTTAACTGAATATTGTCTCGCAAACGGATAATCGGTACTACTGTACCCAGCTCCAATGCAATTTGCCTACGAATCATTACCACACGGTCAAGCAAGTCACCACCCTGGTTCACATCTGCCAGAGGAATAATGCCGTAACCAAACTCCAACTCGATGGGGTCCACCTGCAAAAGACTGTTTACATTCTCAGGTTGCCTGATTTCCTCTGCGGCTACTTCCTCCGTATCCACAGCCTGCTCAATGGCTGCAACCTCCAAGGAGCCGGCAATCATTCTGCCGCCCACCACAAACAGCATACCCATACCCACAAAAAGAATGGTATTCAGCTCTGTAGCAACACCTAAAAACGCCAAAGTCGCACCAACAAGGTACATAACCTTGGGCACGCCAAACAACTGCTTTATAATTGCAGAACCAAACTCAGCTTCTTTTCCACCCTTAGTTACAAGAATACCTGTAGACAGGGAAGTTAACAGGGAGGGAATCTGGCTCACCAGACCATCACCGATGGTAAGAATACCATAATTATTTAAAGCCGCACCTATGCCGTCTCCGTTTCTGAGCATGCCCATGGCGATACCGCCAATCAGGTTGATGGCCGTCAGCAAAAGGCCTGCCACCGCATCTCCCTTAACGTATTTTACCGCACCATCCATGGAACCAAAGAAGCTTGCTTCCTGTTGGATTTTGTCTCGTCTGATTTTCGCTTCCTTGTCATCAATGGCACCGGTATTTAAGTCCGCATCAATGGCCATCTGCTTACCGGGCATTGCATCCAGGGTAAATCTTGCGGTTACCTCAGCCACACGCTCGGAACCTTTGTTAATTACCAAGAACTGTACCAGAATCAAAATAATAAAGATAATGGCACCTACAATCAAGTCTCCGCCGCCTACGAAGGCACCGAAGGTTTTAACTACGTTACCGGAATCGCCGGTTACCAGAATCAATCTGGTAGATGATACGTTCATGGCAATTCTAAAAATTGTTGTAAACAGCAGGATCGTGGGGAAATAGGACATATCCAGCACTTCCTTACTGAACATACAAGCAAAAAGAATTGTAAATGAAATGGCAATATTAAATGCCATAAATACATCTAAGAGTCCGGCAGGAAGAGGAACAATCAACATCACGAACGCAATAAGAATATAGATTGCTACCATTGCATCTGTCTTCTGTAACTTTACATTCATTCTGTGCTTCCTCCTTTCCGTCATCATTCAATTGCTTGACTAAACCTTACCCTGCAGGTGATATACAAACGCCAGAACCTCCGCCACCGCCTGATATAGCTCCGGCGGCACAGTCTGCCCCACATCCACATTGGCATAAAGCATACGGGCCAGCGGCTTGTTCTCAACAATTTCAATCTTATTTTCCTTGGCAACCTCTTTGATCTTGGCTGCCATATAATCTTCACCCTTGGCCAGCACAATCGGTGCGTCAGCCACCTCAGGGTCGTATTTAATTGCTACCGCATAATGGGTAGGGTTGGTGATAACCACGTCCGCTCTGGGCAAATCCTGCATCATTCGGCGCTGAGACGCCTCTCTCATTCGCTGACGAATCTTGCCCTTAATCTGAGGGTCACCTTCCTGCTGTTTGTACTCGTCCTTAATCTCCTGTTTGGTCATACGCATATCTCTGGCAAATTTAACCTTCTGGTAGATAAAGTCCGCAGCAGCAATGATCATATAAACCGCAGCCACCCGGATACCCAAATCCGTCACTGTGGTAGCAATGAACTGAAGCGCCTGCATCAGCGGCATATCGTAAAGCAGGAACAACAACTCCCACTTATCTTTCAAATAGCTATAGCAGATATAAACAATCAGCCCTATCTTTGCAATGGATTTGATAAGCTCCACCAGTGAATTTACGGAAATAATCTTCTTAAAACCGGAAATAGGATCCAGCTTGCTAAACTTAGGCATCATGGGCTTGGTGGTCGGCTTCCATCCTACCTGGGCCACATCACTGATAAATGCCACAATCAAGCCAATCAGCGCTATGGGGCCGGTAATGAGAACCACATCCCAAAGCAATTCCCGAAACACAATGGCAGTGTCATTGCCCGGCATATATCCTCGCCAGAACACCACTGTTTCACTGATTTTGCCATAGACAGAGTGAAACACATCCAGAAACTGCTGTCCCATGATTCCAACCCAGAAGCGCAGAATCAAAAACAGCGCCATCAGTCCCAGACCGTTTGCAATCTCTCTACTCTTGGCGACCTGTCCCTCTTTACGAGCGTCACTTAGTTTTTTCTCGGTAGCGGGTTCGGTTTTTTCACCACCCGGACCATCTGCAAAAAATTGCAGATTATATTCCATTAACATAACTTCTCTCCTAAGGGCTTATGGCCTCCACAAAGGAGGTAATGATTGTCTGCATCTGACTGAAAATAAAGTCTGATGCACCGGGAAGCATCTGCATGGAAATAAGCAAAATACTAAGTCCCACTACAATCTTAAGCTGAATACCCACCGCAAACATGTTCATCTGGGGTGAGACCTTTGCCAATACACCAAGAATAGCATTCAGCAAAAGAATCACTGCAAAAATCGGTAACACGATTCGAAAACCGATTACCACGTAGTCACTTAAAAACTGCACAATTGCGGACAACATGGCGTCTCCATGAAACACAATTCCGCCAATAGGAATTAGTACAAAGCTGTCTGCAAGAGCTCCCAACAGATAGCGGTACATGCCCGACGCTATCAGCGTCATAAAGAAAATATACTGATACAAAACACCGGTAATACTGGTGTTTTGATTGGTGGTAGGATCCATCAGCTGAGCCATGGACAGACCGGTTTCCATATCTACAATTGAACCTGCAAAATTCAGTATCGCCATACAGATATTGGCGCCAAAACCAATCAAAAGTCCGGCAACGGCCTCCTTTATCACAAGAATAGCATACTCGAACTCAGTCTCATACACCAGTGCTTCTGTAGGCGTCACTGCCTCATAAAGAAGTAGCGACACAAAGATACTAAGTGCAATGCGCACTCTTGCAGGTGTATTACTCATACTGAAAAAGGGCGAAATAAACACAAAACAGGAAGTCCGCACCAATATCAGCAGAAAATATTCCAAATCATGCATGGAAAAGGATAAATCTATCATGGATTTCGTTCCTTTCCGAAAAGTTACTTGTGAATATAAAGACTAAAGCTACTCCAAAGCTGGGTGGTAAATTCCACAAGCTTATTCATCATCCAGCCTCCCGTCAGAGCAAGTGCCAGAAATACGCAAACAATCTTAGGCACAAAGGTCAAGGTCTGCTCTTGAATAGATGTAACTGTCTGAAAAATACTAATGATTAATCCGACAATCAGTGATACCAGCAATAATGGAGCAGAAACAATTACGATATTAAAAATCGTATCACGCGCTATATCCAATACCGCATCTTGTGTAATCATCTAATTTCACCCCTTAATAAAATGTCTGCACAACATTTGCAATCAAAAGATTCCAACCATCTGCTAATACAAACAATAAAAGCTTAAATGGTAGCGATATCGTCGTCGGCGGCAACATCATCATACCCATAG
>JAZQFO010000118.1:0-10947 GCA_045539535.1 Acetatifactor sp. | reverse complement strand
GATCCAGGCTTTGGGGTCTCTTTTGGGCTCAGCCAGGCTCATATAGTCCTTGTAGTAGAGCAGGACAGTTTCTTCCTCGTGGATGGCATTTAAGCCTTCTAAGCTTTTGTTGATGAGGCCGCCGTTTTCGTCTTTGTAACGGGCCATTTCCTGATCATTGTAGACATAGTACTGTGCTTCTACGCATTTGCCGTTGTGCACCAGATCGTAGTTGCGGTACTGCATGTAAGCGGTATAAATGATTACCACCAGGGCAACGGCCCAGAATACCCACCAGATGCGGGCTTCGTAGCTTTGCTCATCTTTTGCCGTTTCTACGTTGCGATATCTTCCCATATGCTTCTCCTTAGAGCCCTCGGGGGCTTGTTTTTTTGCGTGTTTTTTGATACAATTATTTCTAGTATTTTAATTCAAAAAATTTAAGTTAGTATATCATAGATGTTAAGGGCTGGCAAGTCCGGGAGGAGGACCTTATGAGTCAGATACAGGCAGTTTTGTTTGATATGGATGGGACGTTAATCGATACGGAGTGTTATTACCGCAGGTGTTGGCCCATGGCCCTGGCGGCCTTCGGTTATCACATGACGGATGAGCAGGCGCTTTTTATGCGCAGCTTGGGGCGTCCTTTTGCACCTGCGCAGCTTAAGAGCTGGTTTGGGGAGGATTTGGACTATTGGGCAGTGCGTGATAAGCGAAAAGAGCTGATGGAGGAGATGATTGGGGCGGAGGGGATTCGATTGAAACCCGGTGCTGTAGAGTTGTTGGAGTATCTCAACCAGAAGGGGATTACGGCAGCAGTGGCCACTGCCACGGATTTGGAGCGGGCCAACCGGTATTTGGAGCAAATCGGTCTGCTTCCGTATTTTGACCGGGTGATTAGTGCCACCCAGGTAAAGGAGGGAAAGCCTTCCCCGGATATTTATGAATTTGCCTGCAGGGAGCTGGGGCTTTTGCCGGAGAATTGTATTGCGGTGGAGGACTCGCCAAACGGCGTGCGTTCTGCCTATAGAGCGGGCTGTAAGGTGATTATGGTGCCTGACCAGACACAGCCGGACCAGGAGCTTTCAAAGTGCCTGTATGCTTGTGTTTCTGACCTGGAGAAGATTCAAGCATATGTATAGCTTGCTTTTTGTTGCAGAGTGTGTTATTATTTTAACAGACTTGAAGAAGTAACAGATTTGCACGCTTTTAGGAGGACAAAAACATGGGTCAGAAGTTTGAAGCGATTGTGGAAAAGGTTAAGGCATGCGGCAAGAAGACGGTGGCTGTTTCCGTGGCACAGGATGAGGCGGTGCTTGAAGCAGTGCGTGCTGCCAAGGAGAGAGGCATTGCAGATGCCATTCTGGTGGGCGATGAGGCCAAGATTCGCCAGATTGCGGATTCTATCGGCATGGATTTAAGCGGTTTTGAGATTATTGATGAGCCGGATATGGTGCAGGCGTCTTTGAAGGCTGTAAAGCTGGCTCATGACGGCAAGGCTGACATGTACATGAAGGGTTTGATTGACAGCAAGAATTTCCTGAAGAGTATTCTGGACAAGGAAGTGGGCCTGCGCACAGGTGGTCCTTTGTCTCATGTGTGTGTGTTTGAGGTGCCCGGCATTGACCGTTTGTTGTTCCTTACAGACGTGGCATTTATTCCTTATCCCAGCTTGGAAGATAAGGTGAATATTATTAAAAATACCATTCCCGTTTGTCGTGCATGCGATGTGGAGCTGCCCAAGATTGCTCCTTTGGCAGCAGTGGAGGTGGTAAATCCCAAGATGCCTGTTACCCTGGAGGCGGCAGAGCTGACTCGCATGTGTGCGGAGGGCGAGATTACCGGATGTATCGTAGATGGTCCTTTGTCTATGGATTTGGCCATTGATGCAGAGGCTGCTAAGCACAAGGGTGCTACAGACCGTAAGATTCAGGGTGATGCAGATGTACTGCTTTTCCCGGATATTCATGCAGGCAATCTGGTGTACAAGATGTTAGTACATCTGGTAGATGTGCAGAATGGCTGTATCCTTACAGGTACCAAGGTGCCTGCAATTTTAACCAGCCGTTCTGATTCCTTTGAGACCAAGGTAAATTCCATTGCGCTGGCAGCAGTGGTTGCAGAAGAGATGAAGAAGGGAGTATAGAGATGTCTGTGAAGAGTTTGATTATCAATCCCGGTTCTACTTCCACCAAGATTGGTGTGTTTGAGGACGAGACCTTATTGTTTGAGGAGACTTTGCGTCATTCCACAGAGGAGATTTCCAAGTATGCTACCATTGTGGACCAGAAGGATTTTCGTAAGGAGATTATTACGAATCTCTTGGAATCCAAGAATTTTGATATGAAGTCCCTGGATATGGTGGTGGGACGTGGCGGTATGCTAAAGCCCATTCCCGGCGGTACTTATGAGGTGACGGATGCTCTTTTGGCAGATTTGAAGGTGGGTGTGCAGGGGCAGCATGCGTCCAATCTGGGCGGTATTCTGGCCCGCGAAATCGGTGACTCTATCGGTGTACCGTCTTATATTGTGGACCCTGTGGTGGTGGATGAGCTGGCGCCTGTGGCAAGACTTTCCGGCGTGCCTGAGCTTCCCCGTATCAGCGTGTTCCATGCCCTGAATCAGAAGGCAGTGGCGAAGCGCTACGCCAAGGAAATTGGCAAGCCTTATGAGGAGCTTCGACTGATTGTGGTACATATGGGTGGCGGCGTGTCTGTGGGCGCTCATTTGAACGGCAAGATTGTGGACGTATTTAATGCGCTGGACGGTGACGGTGCATTCTCCCCTGAGAGAGCAGGTGGTGTGCCTAGCGGTGCGTTAATTAAAATGTGTTTCTCAGGGCAGTATACAGAGAAGGAAGTTTATGGTAAAATAGTGGGCAAGGGCGGCTTTAATGCATACCTTGGCACCAATGATATGCGTGAGGTCAAGAAGATGGCCGCAGAGGGCAATGAGGAGGCACAGCTTGTTAAAGAAGCCTTCTTGTATCAGGTGGTAAAGGATATTGGCTCCATGGCCTGCGTGCTGCAGGGTAAGGTAGACCAAATTATCGTTACCGGCGGTATTGCTTACGCAGAGGATGTGGTGGATGCCTTGAAGGAGGGCGCAGAATGGATTGCTCCCTTTACAGTATATCCCGGTGAGGATGAGCTGCTGGCACTGGCCCAGGGCGGACTTCGCGTGCTGAAGGGCGAAGAAAAGGCATGTGAGTATTAAGAGATGAATGGATCGGAAAGAAGGAAAAGTTGAAAGCGAAACGCAATTTATGGTATCAAATTTCTCCGGTAAGGTTGATTGTTGGAGGATATTTACTGATTATTTTATTGGGAACGTTGCTGTTGGCTTTGCCGGTGGCGACTACCAATAGGGAGCATACGCCGGTAACGGATTGTTTGTTTACGGCTACATCGGCCACCTGTGTTACCGGACTGATTCAGTATGATACAGCTACCCATTGGAGTACCTTTGGTGAGCTGGTGATCTTGGGCATGATTCAGATTGGCGGCATCGGGTTTATGACAGTGACGATTATGGTGTTGTTGCTGGCCGGACGTAAAATCGGTATTAAACAGCGTTTTATTATGCAGGATTCTATTTCTGCGCCACAGCTGGGTGGTATTGTGGAAATGGTAAAGTATATTGTGACAGGAACCTTTTGTATAGAATCCCTGGGAGCGGTTCTTTTGGCTATAGATTTTGTGCCGCGTTTTGGTTGGCGAAAAGGCGTGTACTACTCCATATTTCATTCCATCTCAGCATTTTGTAATGCCGGATTTGATTTGATGGGAGATAATACCGGCAAGTTTTCTTCGTTGACAGGGTTTTCAGATAATATTCTTGTGAATTTGGTTATCTGCGCTTTGATTTTTATAGGTGGATTGGGCTTTTTTGTATGGCGTGATTTGGCTAATACACGTTTTCGGTTCAAGAAGCTGCAGCTGCAGAGTAAAATGGTATTGTCCATCAGTGTGGGGCTGGTGGTGCTTGGAATGCTTGTATTCTTTGTATTAGAGAGTGGTCATGCGATGTTCGAAGGGATGTCTTTTGGTCAGCGGCTTCTGGGTAGTTTTTTTCAGTCTGTCTCGGCCAGAACGGCAGGGTTTAATACAACGGACTTGGCGGCTATGACAGAGTCCGGTATTATGGTAATGATTTGCCTGATGCTGGTGGGAGGCTCTACGGGCTCCACGGCAGGTGGTATTAAGACCACTACTTTTTGGGTGTTGTGTGTCAGTGTGATCACCACGTTTCGCCGCAAGAAGAATATTGAGGCCTTCGGCCGTCGTATGGAGGAGGGGATTACCCGAACGGCATCCTGTATTTTTATGACCTACCTTTTGCTTACGGTGGGGGCGGCCATTGTTATTTCGGCGATAGAGCAGTTGCCTTTGTTGACAGTGCTTTTTGAGACGGTATCGGCCATGGCCACTGTGGGACTGACTTTGGGCATTACACCAAGTCTATGCACAGTATCTAAATTGATTTTGATTTTTATGATGTTTTGTGGACGTGTAGGATCTGTAACGATGCTGTTGGCCTTGTCTTCAGAGAAACGCCAGATTAGTTCCAGACTTCCTTTAGAAAAGATACAAGTGGGGTAAAGAAAATGAAATCTATTTTAATAATCGGTTTGGGGCGTTTCGGACGTCATATGGCTAAAAAGTTGCAGGAAAACGGTAATGAGGTTATGGCTGTGGACATAAGTGAGGAGCGTGCAGACGCAGCGGTTGGTTTGGTACAGCAGATTGTTATCGGTGATGCAACGGATGCGCGGTTTATGAAAAGTATCGGAGTGGAGAATTTTGACCTTGCAGTGGTAGCTGTTGCAGATAATTTCCAGACGGTGCTGGAGATTACAGTGCTTTTGGACGATCTTGGCTGTAAGTATATCGTTGCAAGGGCAACCCGTGAGGTTCATAAGAAGTTGCTTCTCAGAAATGGTGCAGATTTTGTAAGCTATGCGGAAAAAGAGGTGGCTGAGAGGCTTGCCATCCGCTTTGGTTCCAATAGTATTCACAACTATGTGGAGCTTACTCCGGAAATCGGTATTTATGAAATTGATGTTCCGAAGAAGTGGGTTGGTAAGAATATGATAGAGCTGGCAATCCGTACCAAGTTTCATGTAAATGTGATGGCTATTAAAAAGGGTGATGAGATTTTTCCTTTGCCCAGCCCCACACATGAATTTAGTGAGGATGAGAGTGTGATGGTAATGGGAGCTGCTGATGCTATTAAGTATATTGCAGATTAAAGGATGTAGGAAATAAGAAAGTGCAAGACCAAGGGGTCTTGCACTTTTGTGTTTTTATTAATCCGGATTCTTGCGGAATTCCCTGGGAGATTTGCCGTATACTTTTTTGAATAAATCCTTGAAATAATTACTGTCGTTAAACCCGTATTCCAGAGCAATTTCGGTGATGGTGCTGTCTGTGGTCAGCAGTGCTGCCTGTGCATGCTTAAGACGTACATAGTTTAAATACTCCTTAAAGCCCATGCCGGTGGTTTGCTTGAATTTCTTGCTAAAGTAGGTAGGGCTTAGGGATGCAACATTTGCCACATCCTCTAAGGACATATGCTGCTTGAAATTCTTGTAGATGTATTTGGTGGCCAGAAGAATGTCTGCATCCTTGGAATGGAGCAGTGCCGGTTCTTTCTCATCCAAAACAGAGTGACGCTTTAGCATGAGCATCAGTTCCTGCAGGTGCACTGATAAAAAGGAGTCTGAGTATTCATCTATACGTGCATATTCAGAAAGCATCCGGGACAGAAGCGCACTGAAATTGTCCCGATATAGGGTAGGTACGCTTCCCATGAAGGATTTGGCTCCTTCGGGGGTTCCAAGCAAAAGATGTTCCGGTTTAAAATAAATCATGCAGATTTCGCAGTTTTCCCCTTCGTTGTAGAGAGAGTGGTGCAGCTCGCCCGGCGCAATAAATACAAAATCACCTTTTTCCAACTCATACACCGTATCCTTAAGAAGAAAGTGGCATTGACCGGAAAGCAGATAGAAGATTTCATAAAAAATATGATAATGGTCGGGCTGCAAGGGGGAAAAGTCTCCTCGCTTGCCTTTTTCTATGATGATATGGTTAATGTCCTTGCGTTTTGTGCCTTGCTTGGAAAACGCGATTTTATCTGTAGATTGCATAAGACTTCTCCCTGTAACGTAGGTAAAATGTGTTGCAAGTTGCCTATGCTCTTAGAATACCATGAACAGTAGGGAAAATCTACAAAAAAATGCAGTTTACACATGAAGAAAAATGCTTTATACTGATAAAGTATCTGGTTTACAGAATGTATATTATGAATAAGAGAGATAAAGGAGAAAAACAATGTATATTACATGTTTAGATTTGGAAGGTGTATTGGTGCCTGAGATTTGGATCGCATTTGCAGAGGCAAGCGGTATTCCTGAGCTTAAGAAGACTACCCGTGACGAGCCGGATTATGATAAGCTGATGAAGTGGCGTATTGGCGTTTTGAAGGAGCATGGTCTGGGCCTTAAAGAGATTCAGGAGACCATCGCTAAGATTGATCCTATGCCCGGCGCAAAGGAGTTCTTGGACGAGCTTCGTTCTATTGGCCAGGTAATCATTATCAGTGATACCTTCAGCCAGTTTGCAACTCCTTTGATGGAGAAATTGGGTTGGCCTACTATTTTCTGTAATTCTCTGGAGGTTGCAGAGGATGGCGAGATTACCGGCTTTAAGATGCGTTGTGAAAAGTCCAAGCTGACCACTGTAAAGGCACTGCAGTCCATCGGTTATGAGACCATTGCCAGCGGCGACAGCTACAATGATTTGGATATGATTCTTGCAAGTAAGGCAGGTTTTTTGTTCCGCAGCACTGACAAGATTAAGGCAGATTATCCTCAGCTTCCTGCATTTGAGACCTATGATGAGCTGATGGCTGCAATTAAGGCTGCGATGGTGTAAAATAGAGTATATAAAAATTGCCCCGTACCAACACGGTACGGGGCCTTTTAATTTAGTTCAAAGGAAAGTTGAAATACTTCTTAGCATTGTTGTAAGAAATATTTGCTACGATCTCGTTCAAGGTATCGAAGTCTGCAGGGAACTCACCGTTCTCTACCCAGTTACCGATGAGGTTGCAGAGGATTCTGCGGAAGTACTCATGTCTGGTGTAGGACAGGAAGCTTCTGGAGTCGGTAAGCATACCAACGAAGCCGGAGAGATTGCCCAGGTTAGCCAGGGAAATCATCTGATCCTGCATACCGGTCTTGTGATCGTTGAACCACCATGCGCTACCCTGCTGAATCTTTGCAACAGCAGTGGAATCCTGGAAGCAGCCAAGGATGGTGCCGATTGCCTGGTTGTCGTTGGGATTCAGGCTGTACAGGATGGTTCTGGGAAGCTCATCAGTCTGAATCAATGCATTCAGGAAATCTGCCATCTGTGCGGAAGGAGCGTAGTTGTTGATGCAGTCGTAACCGGTATCGGGACCGAGCTTCTCGTACATCAGAGTGTTGTTGTCACGCTTACATCCGTAGTGGAGCTGCATAGCCCAGTTCATTCTGTGGTACTCCTTACCAACGAAGAGCATGAAAGCGGTCTTGAACTTCATCTCCTCATCTCTGGTAAGAGGGATACGATTCTGTCTCTTAAGGAAGATATCCTCAACCTCTTCCTCGGTTGCAGGATAGTACATTACATACTCAAGAGCATGGTCAGATACGTTACATCCCATGGAAGCGAAGAACTCCATACGCTGCTTCAGAGCATCCTTAAGTGCTGCAAAGGTGGTAATTTCGTCTACACCGCAAACTGCTGCCAGCTTATCCAGATAATCCAGATACTCAGGCTTCTCAATGTTCATAGCCTTGTCAGGTCTCCATGCAGGAAGAACCACTACATCAAAGCTGTCGACCTCAGCGATTTTTTTGTGCCACTCAAGAGAATCGATAGGATCATCGGTGGTACAAATCAGGGTTACGTTGCTCTGCTTGATCAGGTTGCGAACAGTCATGGTAGGCTCAGCAAGCTTAGCGTTGCAAAGGTTCCAAACTTCGTCAGCGGTCTTAGCGTTCAAAACGCCGTTGTAACCAAAATATCTCTGCAGCTCCAGATGGCTCCAGTGGAAGAGGGGGTTGCCGATGGCTTTGCCAAGGCACTCAGCCCATTTACAGAACTTCTCATAATCGGAAGCATCACCGGTAATGTATTTCTCGTCAACACCATTGGAACGCATGAAACGCCACTTGTAGTGGTCGCCACCCAGCCATACCTGAGTGATGTTCTCAAACTGACGGTCCTCAGCAATCTCCTTGGGATTGATGTGGCAGTGATAGTCAAGAATCGGGGTTTTCTCTGCTACTTCGTGATACAGCTTCTGAGCTGTTTCGGTTTCAAGCAGGAAGTCTTTGTCCATAAATGCTTTCATTTCAATTCCTCCGTTTGAATGATATATAGTAAATTTATTGGTACCGTGTTTAGTGGGTGGTGCCTCGCTTTACAAGGTCACCGGACAGAACCGTTTTGTGGGGCATATCCTGACCTGCTAAAACACCCATCAGAGTATCAATCAGGTGTTGGCAGAGCGGTTCTAATTTGTTGTCAATGCTGGTAAGCTCCGGTTGGCAACAGGTGGCCAGCATGGAGTTGTTAAAGCCGATAACGGATAAATCACCCGGTAGGCGAAGCCCGGTTTTAGCAGCATATTTGACTGCCGCAAGCGCCAATGTGTCGTCTGCAGCCAGCACACCGTGGAAGGTGTGGCCCTGTTCCTGCAATGATTTCAGACGACTGCACATGGCAGGAATATCTTCATGAGAACCTTGATAAAACTCCGTAAGAGGAGTAAGCCCCTTTTCTTCCATGGCGGCAATATAGCCGGATAACTTCCGCTTGCCGCTGTAGGAATCAGAATTGTAAAAATACAGAATATCCCGGACGCCGGAAGCTATCATATAGTTGGCAGCTTCATACACGGAAGAACGGTCATCGGATACCACACTATAAATATTGGGGGCATCCAGCGCTGCATTTAAAAGCATTACCGGAATCTGTCCGGCAGCTTCCAAAATATAGCGGTTGTCTTCAGCCTGTTCATGAATGAAGTTGGAACCCAGTAGAATGACGCCGTCCACCTTCTGGTTGATCAAAAGGTTCATGGACTCAGCCTTGGCCTCCGGCTCGTAGCCGCTACAGCTTAAGATGCTGTTGTAGCCGTTTTGGCGAAGCTTCTGTTCCATGTAGTAAATGGCCTTGGCCAGATACAAGTCGGAGCTGTCTGCGCACATGATACCGATGGTCTTCATGGTGTTAAGGCCTAAGCCTCTTGCAAAAACATTGGGTGTGTAGCCACAGCTTTCGATGACGTCCAGTACTTTTTGCCTGGTGGACTCGCTGACATTGGAGCTTCCGTTTAATACGCGGGAGACTGTGGCGATGGATACACCGGCTTTCTCTGAAATATCGTAAATTGTCATGGAGTTTACCTCACTCCTGAAAGTGGTTTCATAAGATTAATTTTGATTATACAGAAAGGTCATACATTTTTCAAGTCGCAAAAGTAGTAAAAATTTATGTAAATTTATCTAAAAAACCACAATTTTGCCCTATTGACGAAATAACGACATCGTTGTAAAATACGAAAATGTAAGCACTTACATACACATTTATATGTGGAAAAAATATTCGGGATGTGTTATAGTAAGTTCATTAGAATGGATAAACCGGCTTTGCCGGCCAACTTAAGATGCGCGGGGAGCGCAGAATGGAGGATTAATTAATGGAATTGTTAAACAAGTCAATGACAGGCAAGAAAGAAAGACCGATTAAGGTTGTACAGTTTGGTGAGGGTAACTTCCTTCGCGCATTCGTAGACTACATGATCGATGTAGCAAACGAGGCAGGTACCTTTGATGGTGATATCGTGCTGATTAAGCCCATCGAGTTCGGTAATCTGGATATGTTCCACAAGCAGGATTGCCAGTATACTGTTTCCCTTCGTGGTAACGTAGACGGCAAGGCTACCGTAATCAACCGTCAGGTAACCAGCGTTGCAGATGCTGTTGATACCTTCAATGAGTATGAGAAGTATATGGCTTTGGCTGAGATCGACACCCTTCGTTTCGTAGTTTCCAATACTACTGAGGCCGGTATCGTATTTGACAACACCGATAAGTTTGAGCTGAATCCTCCTAAGACCTTCCCCGGAAAGCTCACTAAGTTTTTGTATCATAGATTCGAGACCTTTAACGGCGATATGTCCAAGGGTCTGGTAATGCTTCCTGTAGAGCTTATCGATGACAACGGTATCATGCTGAAGAAGTGTGTAATGCAGCTCATCGAGCTTTGGGGTCTTTCCGACGAGTTCAAGAATTGGGTTGAAGAGGCTTGTATCTTTACCTCTACTCTGGTTGACCGTATCGTTACCGGTTATCCCCGTGCTACTGAGCAAGAAGAGTGGGAAAAGCTTGGTTACGAGGACCGTATCATGGTTACCGGCGAGCCTTTCGCTCTGTGGGTAATCGAGTCCGACAAGGATATCAGCAAGGAGTTCGATCTTCCCGGTGCAGGTATGCCCGTTATCTTTACCGATGACCATCATCCTTACAAGCAGAGAAAGGTTCGTATCCTGAATGGTGCGCATACTTCCTTTGTGCTTGCTTCCTGGTTGTGCGGTAACAATATCGTTAGAGAGTCCATGGAGGACGCTGATGTTCGTGAGTTCATGAACAGCACTATTTTTGATGAGGTTATTCCTACCCTGACTCTTCCTGAGGATGAGCTGAAGGAGTTTGCTGGTGAGGTTGTTAACCGTTTCAACAACCCTTACGTAGATCATGCACTGCTTGCAATTTCCTTGAACTCTGTTTCCAAGTGGAGAGCAAGATGTATGCCCAGCCTTCTTGGTTATGTAGACAAGTTCGGCAAGCTTCCTGCACATATGACCTTCTCCATCGCAGCACTGATGGCATTCTATACCGGTACGGAAATTCGTGAC
>JAZQFO010000117.1:0-6893 GCA_045539535.1 Acetatifactor sp. | reverse complement strand
AAAGGAGAGCAAACATATGACAATCAGAGAAACCATGGAGCAGTGGGAAGAGGAGCACTTAAGTCCCTATGCAGCCAAAAGCAAGAATTCAAAAGGACGTTTAAGACCGGAAGAGGAGTGCGATATCCGACCGGTTTTTCAGCGCGACAGAGACCGTATTATTCACTGCAAGGCGTTTAGAAGACTGAAGGATAAGACCCAGGTATTTCTGACACCGGAAGGGGATCATTACAGGACCAGACTGACTCACACCCTTGAGGTGTCCCAGAATGCCAGAACCATTGCTAAGGCATTGAATTTGAATGAAGAGTTGGTGGAGGCAATTGCCCTTGGGCATGATTTGGGTCATACCCCCTTTGGACATGCGGGGGAGCGTGCGTTGAATCGCGTGAGTCCTCTGGGATTTGACCATAGCGAGCAGAGTGTGCGTACCGTGGACCGTCTGGAGAAAGAGGGCCAGGGACTGAATCTGACTTATGAAGTGCGTGATGGTATCCGTAACCATCAGACCAGCGGAAGACCTCATACCCTGGAGGGCAAGATTGTGCGCCTGTCGGATAAGATTGCATATATTCATCATGATATGGACGATGCCGTGCGTGCAGGGATTCTCACGGAGATGGATGTACCCGCAGATATCCGGGCGGTAATTGGTTCCTCTGCAGGAGAGCGTCTGGATTGTTTTATCCATGATATTGTGACCAATAGTATGGACCAAAATGATATTATCATGTCTGACTCTGTGGCCAAGGCTATGTCAGATATCAGACATTTCATGTTTGAAGAAGTATATACCAATCCATTGGCCAAGGCTGAGGAGAATAAAGCCGAGGTGCTGATGGAGACCTTGTATCACTACTACATGAAGCATGTGGATGATTTGCCCGAGGAATTTTTAAATCTCTTATCCGAAGGGGAACCCAAAGAGCGCGTGGTATGTGATTATGTAGGGGCCATGTCAGACCGTTTTGCCATTGCGGTTTACAACGATATTTTTGTGCCCAAGTCATGGCAGATATAAGGCGGTAAAGTGCCTAAATTAACAAATAGAAGGAGCAGTTATGTACTACCCTGAAGAACTGGTAGAAGAAATCAGAACAAAAAATGATATAGTAGGCGTGGTTTCGGGGTATGTTAGGCTGCAAAAAAAGGGCGGAAACCATTGGGGATGCTGCCCTTTTCACAATGAAAAGACCCCGTCCTTCGCCGTATCGGAGAATAAGCAGATGTACCATTGCTTTGGCTGCGGTGTCAGCGGCAATGTGTATACCTTCGTAATGCAGTATGAGAATTTTACTTTTCCGGAGGCGGTAAAAGCTCTGGCAGAGCGGGCAGGCGTGAACCTGCCGGAAGTGGAGTATTCCGCGGAGGAGAAGAAGCGTGCATCCAGAAGGGCCAGACTTTTAGAGGTCAATAAGGAGGCAGCGAAGTTCTTTTATTATCAGCTTCGTTCTAATCACGGAGAGATTGGGATGAAGTACCTGGAGAAGCGTAATCTGTCCGAGGAGACCATGCACAAATTCGGCTTAGGTTATGCAGGCAAAAGCGGTACCGCGTTGGTGCAGTATTTAAAAGGCAAGGGCTTTGAGGACGATTTGATTAAAGAGGCGGGCCTGGCCAATTATTCAGAGAAATACGGCATGTCCAGTCAGTTTTGGAATCGTGTGATGTTCCCCATACAGGATATCAACCATCGTGTGATTGGTTTTGGCGGCCGTGTGATGGGCGACGGTGAACCCAAGTATTTAACCTCGCCGGAAACACCGATTTTTGACAAAAGACGTAATCTGTACGGGTTGAATTTTGCAAGAACAGCCCGCAGCGGCAATATCATTATCTGTGAGGGCTATATGGATGTGATTGCCATGCATCAGGCCGGATTTACTCAGGCGGTGGCATCCTTAGGAACGGCATTTACCTCCGAGCAGGCGAACCTCCTCAGACGTTATACGGACAATGTGCTTTTGGCCTATGACAGCGACGGGGCGGGTGTAAAGGCAGCCCTTCGGGGAATCGGCATCTTAAGAGAGGCCGGACTTACAGGTAAGGTTATCAATATGAAGCCCTACAAGGACCCGGACGAATTTATCAAGAATCTGGGTAAGGAGGCTTTTCAGGAGCGGATTAACAAGGCAGAGAACAGCTTTTTCTTTGAAATCAGGGTGCTTTCAGAGCAGTATGACATGAGTGATCCGGAGCAAAAAACCAGATTTCACAGAGAGATTGCCAAGAAGCTTTGTGAGTTTAGCGAGGATGCCGAGCGTGACAATTATCTGCAAGCCATTGCGGAGAAATATCTGATTGGTGTGGACAACCTGCGCAAGCTGGTGCTTTCCTATGCAGCAAGTACCGGTGGAAGCAGACCCATAGAGCGGCCTAAATCAGGCATTGCCAAGAAGACTTCTCCGGAAGAAAATGTGAAAAAATCACAGCGGCTTTTACTTACCTGGCTGGTGGACGAGCCAGGACTTTATACGAAAATCAAGAAATATATTTCCCCGGAGGATTTCACGGAGGAATTATATAAACATGTTGCGGACAAGCTGTTTACAGGCTTAGAACAGCCGGATTTCCAGCCGGCCAGCATTATCAGCACCTTCGAGGATGAGGAGGAGCAAAGTCAGGCGGCAGAGCTTTTTAACACCTCGCTACCGAAGCTGGAGACCAAACAGGAGCGCGAGAAGGCTTTTCATGATATTCTTTTGGCGGTAAAGCGCAACAGTTATGAATATTACACAGCAAGACTTGGCATGGATGTAACAGCCCTGACCAAGGCTGTAGAGGGTAAAAAAGCATTGGAAACTCTCGCAAAAACGCATATTTCTTTGGATTAAGGTGAAGAATAAGAAAAATATGCAGAAAAATATACAAAAGGAATAGAATTCCCAGGAAGGACGGAACTACAAAATGGACGAGAACATGCAGGCAAAATTTGACGAGAAAGTGAAGGATCTTCTTGCTGCGGCAAAGAAGAAGAAAAATGTGCTGGAGTACCAGGAGATCAGTGAATTTTTCTCTGACATGCAGCTGGAAGAGGAGCAGTTTGAGAAAATCTTAGAGGTATTGGAGCAGAATAACGTAGATGTACTGCGCATTACCGAGGAAGATGATATTGATGATGAGGAAATTATTCTCACTGAGGAGGATGAGGTGGATGTGGAGAACATCGACCTGTCTGTTCCCGACGGTGTGAGTATTGAAGACCCTGTGCGTATGTACTTAAAGGAAATCGGTAAGGTTTCTCTTTTGTCCGCAGAGGAGGAAATTGAGCTGGCAAAGCGTATGGAGCTTGGTGATCAGGAGGCTAAAAAGCGTCTGGCTGAGGCCAACCTTCGTCTGGTTGTAAGTATTGCAAAGCGTTATGTGGGCCGCGGTATGCTTTTCCTTGACCTGATTCAGGAGGGTAATCTTGGTCTGATTAAAGCGGTTGAAAAGTTTGATTACAGAAAGGGATATAAGTTCTCTACCTACGCAACATGGTGGATTCGTCAGGCCATTACCCGTGCTATTGCGGACCAGGCAAGAACTATCCGTATCCCTGTGCATATGGTTGAGACCATCAATAAGCTGATTCGCGTAAGCCGTCAGCTTCTGCAGGAGCTTGGCAGAGAGCCGTCTCCCGAGGAGATTGCAGCAGAGATGAACATGCCTGTAGAGCGTGTTCGTGAGATTTTGAAAATCAGCCAGGAGCCTGTTTCCTTAGAGACTCCTATCGGTGAGGAAGAGGACAGCCATCTTGGTGATTTTATCCAGGATGATAATGTTCCTGTACCTGCTGATGCAGCAGCATTTACTTTGCTGAAGGAGCAGTTGGTTGAGGTGCTTGGTACTCTGACTGAGAGAGAGCAGAAGGTTTTGAGACTCAGATTTGGTCTGGATGATGGACGTGCACGCACGCTGGAAGAGGTAGGTAAGGAATTTAATGTTACCCGTGAGCGTATTCGTCAGATTGAGGCAAAGGCGCTTAGAAAGCTGCGTCATCCCAGTCGTAGCAGAAAGCTTAAGGATTATTTGGATTAATGGGTAGTGGTGAGAACAGCAGGAATAAAAAGCCCGTACAGCTTTCCCAAAGATTGCAGGCATTGGCAGATATGGTAACACCGGGCAACCGGGTAGCAGATGTGGGATGTGATCATGGATTTTTATCCATCTATCTGGTACAACAGGGTATTGCGCCCAAGGTAATTGCTACAGATGTACGCCCGGGACCTTTATCTGCAGCCCGGGCTCATATAGCAGAACAGGGACTGGAGACATACATAGAAACCAGATTATCTGACGGTCTTTCCAATTATCATGAGCATGAAGCAGATACCCTTATCTGTGCAGGCATGGGAGGTCCGCTGATGCAACGGATTCTCACGGAGCACAGAGCGGTGACGGATTCTATAGGGGAGTTGATTCTGCAACCGCAGTCAGAGCTTTTGGAGTTTCGCAGATTCCTGCGAGAACAGGGATTTGTGGTCCTTCAGGAAAATATACTGTGTGAAGATGATAAATACTATTTCATGTTCCGCGCAGAGCATGGATGGGAGAAGGGCTACACACAGGATGAGGATTATCAGAGACTTTGCGACAAATATGGGCGAGGTCTTTTGGAGCAAAAGCATCCGGTATTAAAGGCATATCTTGAGAGAGGACTTTCCAGTGCACTTTTGGTGCAGGAGCAGCTTTTGGCGCACAGAGGACCCGAGGGCAGTAATCCCAGATTGGAACAGAGTCTTTCGGACAATATAAAAGAAATTGAGGATATTAAGTCGGCACTTGCAATGTTTAACGAGGAGGTATAAGCATGGTTACAGTGACAATTGATGGGGTACAGAAGAAATATCCAAGAGGCACTACTTATGAGACTGTTGCACAGGAGTATCAGGCACAGTATGACGGTATGATTGTGGCGGCAGCCACAAATGGCAAGATTCGCGAATTGTTTAAGAAGATTAACAGGGACTGTACGGTGACCTTCTTTACTTTGAAGGACGATGTGGGTTACAAGACCTATGTGCGTACAGCTACTATGCTGTTTTTTAAAGCTGTATTTGATGTATTTGGCGGAGAGTGTGCAAGGGGTTGCAGACTGGAATTTGCCGTAGGAAACGGTTCTTTTGTTAATCCCGGGGACAAAATTGCACCTACCGCTGAGAATGCAGAAAAGATTAAAGCGCGCATGCAGGCACTGGTGGCAGCCAAAACACCTTTTATGAAGAGAACCTATCCCTTGGATGAGGCGATGGATTTGTTCAAGGATCAGGGCATGCGGGACAAGGAGAAGCTGTTCCATTACCGCATGAATTCTCAGGTAAACGTGTATGAAATCGATGGTTATTATGACTATTATTATGGTTATATGATGCCCAATGCAGGCTATGTGAAGTGCTTTGATGTAATGGCTTATGAGCACGGATTTATGTTGCTCCTTGCCACCAAGAGCAATCCCTTGGAGGTAAAGCCCTTCAAGGAGCAGAAAAAGCTGTTTAACACGCTGGCGGCCTCAGAGAAATGGGGCAGCAAGATTGGCATTGAAACTGTGGGTGATTTGAATGATGAAATCTGCAAGGGCTCTCTTAGCGAGTTTGTACTGATGCAGGAAGCTGAGCAGGAACGCAAAATCGGTGAGATTGCCAAGGAAATAGTAAGCAGACCGGGTGTAAAGTTTGTCATGATTGCCGGGCCTTCTTCCTCTGGTAAAACCAGCTTTTCTCACAGACTTTCCATTCAGCTTCGTACCTTAGGTAAGGTTCCTCATCCCATTGCACTGGATGACTATTTTGTGGACAGAGAGCTTACACCCCGAGACGAGAATGGTGATTACAATTTTGAGTGTCTGGAGGCTGTGGATACCAAGCAGTTTAATGAGGACATGTGCAAGCTTCTGGCAGGCGAAAGAGTGGAGCTTCCCACTTTTAATTTTAAAGTAGGTAAGAGAGAGTATTTGGGCAATTATAAGCAGCTGGGACCGGATGACATTCTGGTACTGGAAGGCATTCATGGTCTGAACGACAAGATGTCTTATGCGCTGCCCAAGGAGAGTAAATTTAAGATTTATATCAGTGCACTGACCACTGTAAATATTGACGGACATAACCGCATTCCCACCACGGACGGCAGACTCCTTCGCCGTATGGTGCGTGACGCAAGAACAAGAGGTGCGGATGCAAGAAGAACTATCGAGATGTGGCCTTCTGTGCGCCGCGGTGAGGAAGAAAATATCTTCCCCTTCCAGGAGGATGCAGATGCAATGTTTAATTCTGCGCTGATTTATGAGTTGGCAGTGCTAAAGCAGTATGCAGAGCCCCTTTTGTTCCAGATTCCAAAGGATGCACCGGAATATCATGAGGCAAAGCGTTTGCTTAAGTTCCTCAGTTATTTCTTGAATGTATCTAGTGAGAAACTGCCGAACAATTCCATTTGCAGAGAGTTTGTGGGCGGCAGCTGCTTTAAGGTGTAAAAGAATTACTTGTATTTTAGAGACAAAAAAGCTATAATAGCAAACGTGTAAGTAAGACAGACGATCGCGGTCGGGCGCGCAAGCGTCCGGGTGAGGAAAGTCCGGGCTTCATAGGGCAGGATGCCGGATAAGGTCCGGTGGAGGTGACTCCAAGGATAGTGCAACAGAAATATACCGCCAATCCATGGCGTGCTATGGATTAGGTAAGGGTGGAAAGGCAGCTTAAGAGACTACCGTCCGTCTGGTAACAGACGGAGCCATGTAAACCCCATCCGAAGCAAGACCAAAACGAGAACGATAGGCTTGCCCGGCCTGTTTTCAGGTGGGTCGCTTGAAACGTCTGGTAACAGCCGTTCTAGATAGATGATTATTCACGACATAACCCGGCTTATCGTTCTGCTAACAGCTAATACCCGGTAAGATGGCCAAGAGGCCTGATGTTACC
>JAZQFO010000116.1:0-5384 GCA_045539535.1 Acetatifactor sp. | reverse complement strand
TCTCATTGTTGTGCTTCCGGTACCCAGGCACTGCTTGGCCAGGGATTGTTTAAGCCGGACATTCTCACAGATTATTTGGAAGAAATCAGACAGCGGACTAAGTTTAAAAAATGGTTTTTTGGGCATTACCATATGAATCAGAATGTGAACGCAGAAGAAATATTATTGTACGAACAGATTATCCGAATCGGGTAGCTGTACGCACACTCTCGAATTGACAGGTTATTCACAGTATCATAAAATATAGCATATAATGGCGTAGCAGGAGGAAGAATGCATGGCATGGTATGATGAGGCAGTATTTTACCATATTTATCCCTTGGGGTTGACAGGAGCGCCCAAACAAAATCCTTATGGAGAGCCGGTTCATCGGTTAAAAGAGGTATTCCCTTGGATTTCTCATATTAAGGAGATTGGATGTAACGCAATTTATATTGGTCCCCTTTTCGAATCCGTGGGTCATGGCTATGAAACCACAGATTACAAAAAATTAGACACAAGACTAGGAACCAACCAGGACCTGACTGATTTTGTGGCAGAATGTCACAAGCAGGGAATCCGCGTGATTCTGGACGGCGTGTTCAACCACACAGGCCGTGATTTCTTTGCATTTCAGGATATTCTCAAAAACAGAGAAAATTCACCGTACAAGGATTGGTACTGCAATGTGAATTTTGGCGGCAACAATTCCTACAATGACGGGTTTTCTTATGAAAACTGGGGCGGCTATGACCTCCTTGTAAAGCTGAATCAACACAATCCGGCGGTGAAGGATTACATCTGCGACGTGATCCGCTTCTGGGTCAGTGAGTTTGATATTGACGGAATCCGTCTGGATGCAGCGGATGTACTGGATTTTGAATATATGAAGGCCCTTCGGCGGGTGGCTAATGAAGTCAAGCCGGACTTTTGGCTGATGGGAGAGGTAATTCACGGCAATTACGCCCGTTGGGCCAACGACGGTACCCTTCATTCCGTTACCAACTACATGCTTCACAAAGCATTGTACTCCGGCCATAACGACCATAACTATTTTGAAATTGCTCATACCATCAAGTATGTAGGCGACATGGTGGGCAATGATTTGAAGCTCTACAGCTTTGTAGACAACCATGACGTGGAGCGTATTTATACCAAGTTAAAAAACAAAGCACATTTTGTACCGGTACATGTGATGCTTTACACATTGCCGGGAGTGCCCTCCGTTTATTACGGGTCTGAGTTTGGTATCGAAGGCAAAAAGGAAAACTTTTCCGATGATTCCTTAAGACCCCAGTTGCATTATGAAGATTATGCGGATGCAGCGGATACCAATGCATGTACCCGGTTGATTGCGGCACTGGGCAAGATTCGTCAAAACACACCGGCCCTTTGCTATGGTGATTACAAACAGCTGGAGCTGCAGAACACCTATTTTGCATATGCCAGAAATCTTGACGGCAAGTCGGTGATCATCACAGTCAACAATGGGGATAATGATGCTTGCATGAACCTTGTATGTGGAAATTCTGCAGAATATATAGGTGCTTTGTCAGGGGATCGCGTGTCTGTAAACGGTGGCCGCATTCAGGTAAAAGTGCCGGCCAACAGCGGTGAAATCTGGATTCCTGCAGAGTTTGGGGATGAAAGCCTTGCACCCATTCAAACGATAGAAATTGCAAAAGCAGAGCCGGTAGTTGCAGCCCAAAAAGTCGTAGAGGTTTCTGAGGTTACAGAAGCGGAGCAGATGGTAGAGCCTCCGGTAGCGCAGCAGGAGGAACAGCCTGTAGAGCAGGCAGCGGAGCAGCCGCAGGCAGAGCCGGAAAAGGACATTGTGGTGGACTGGAACAAATCCTATGAAGATATGTCTGTGGAAGAGCTTCAGGAAGCAATCCTTGAGAAGATGAGAAGAAATGGCCCGGTAACAGATTATATGCTGGGAACCGTCAAGGAAAACACCCACCACGGTTCCTTGGTGAACTGGGTAAAAAGCTTTGGATAGGGAGCTTTGGATAGGAAGCTTAGGATAAAGGACATTTGGGGCGGCAACAGCCCGTTGCTTTGCAGCTGGATATATCCGGTATATAATAGCTGTGGAGGTGAAGAAAACCATGGAAACAAAGGATATTATACTGGAGCTTAGGAATAAAGCGGGATTGTCACAGGATGAACTTGCCCAAAAGGTTTATGTTACCCGACAAGCGGTATCCCGCTGGGAAAATGGCGAAACTACGCCTAACACAGAGACCTTGAAGCTACTGTCAAAGCTTTTTGATGTATCAATCAACACGCTTTTGGGTTCTCCCAGACAGTTGATCTGTCAGTGTTGCGGTATGCCCCTTGAGGATGCCAATATCAGCAAAGAATTAGACGGTATTTTTAATGAAGAATACTGCAAATGGTGTTACGCTGACGGCGAATACACCTATAAAAACATGGACGACCTGATTACATTCTGCGTAGAGCATATGGCCAATGAAGCCTTTTCTCCGGAGCAGGTCCGTGCCTATATGCAGGAAAAACTCCCCCAATTGGATTATTGGAAGCGCTATGCTGCGCTGGGTGGCGAGGAAGCCTTTGACGAATTCAAGCAGCAGCTGATTGATGAAATCAACGACCTGCACGTTGAAGGGATGCCTAAGGTGGAAACTCTGAGTGCTCTTGTGGGCGGTTATGTGAACCTGGAATACAAGCTGCCAAACGGAAATACAGTTAAGTTTCTGGAGGATGGCGCCACCTACCTGGGATATCAATTGGAATGCGAGTTCGGCGGAGACAGATGCTTTGGTATCGTCGCCAATATGGAGTTCATCCTTGTGTGTACTTACGAAGAAAACGGTGCAAATCCGGAGTTGATCGTTTATAAGAAAAGGTAAGATGATAGGCTGGCCGAGGTGTCAGCCTATTTTTTAGTTGTGTTAATCCGTAAGAGAGTGTAGAATAGAGAAGAAATTTCGAATTTGAGGAAGCAATATGGATGTGAAAAAGAAAAAGCAAAGCCTGCTTTATGCAATTATAGTAAGCTACATAGTGTTTACAACAGGGTGGTATTTGCGAGAAACTTATATTGATTTTTCCTATTTGAATCCTTACATGGAAGCTTGTATAAATTTTGTAATCTATGGAATATGGTGGAGCGGTTTTGCATTTTTATTGATGAAGTGTTTTGACAAACAGCTTAGCTGGAATTGGAAGGAAATGCTCACGAAAAGTCCCCATTGGAAGACTTTGTGGATTGCAATACCAATTATATTGATTTATTATTTCATTTGCTGGGCACTTGCCGGATTTGGGTTTTCCTGTGAGATGAACTGGTTGGATTATTTGTTGACGGTAATCGGAGTGGGGATTTTTGAGGAAAGCGTTTTCCGGGGATGGTTTTACAATGCCTGGAGTACCATTGTAAAGGAGCGGTATGCCAACATCATATCTGCAGCAATGTTCGTATTTATCCATTATCCAAGGTGGTTTCAGCTTGAGAGACCAGTAGGTGATATCATATACGGAAGTGTTTATGTATTTGTGTTGGGTGTATTGTTTGGTGTATTATTTCGCAAAAATCGCTCGATTTGGACCCCGGCAATATTACACTCTATATGGGATGCATTGGGATTTTTGATATAATTTCCTAACAAAGAAGAAAATATATACTATGAACAAACAACAGAAAGAGAGGTGTCCTATGTTCCCTTTAATCGACAAACGAGAAACCGGAATCAACCTGCGCAGAATTATGGATATGCGTGGTGTCACTCCGAAGGATGTGCAAGAGTATCTTGGACTTGGCTGCGTGCAAAGTGTATATCGTTGGCTGGATGGCATCAATGTGCCGACTGTAGACAATCTGTATGCGCTCAGTGAGTTGTTTCAGGTTCCCATTGATGCAATGGTGTGCGGCAACAGGGCACCGGTTGCGTCGGATGTGATTATGCCGCTGGATTCCCGAGAAAGAAGATTGTGTGCATATTATGACAAATTGGATGAGAAGCGCGCTGCGTAAGTTTGTTTCAAAAGGCGATTGCGCTCTTGCACTTTTGAACTACAAGTTCAATGACAAATCATAAATCCTCCCTTAGAATTGTTTTAGAGACAATTTTCAAGGGAGGATTTTTTATGAGCGAGAAAATGTTGGTAACACAGGCTTTGGATGAAAGAGATCTTTTGGTAAAGAAGATAGCTGATAAGATTGCGAAGGCAAGCTTTGTAGACACCATTAAGCCCAATGAGGACAAGGTTTTTGCAAAGCGAATTGGCAAAGAAGAGTATGGGAAGGAAGCAGAGTCAGCCTATCAGCAGATTGTTGATTTGATTGACCGGTTCCAGAAGATTGATGCAGCAATAGTTGCATCCAATGCAAATACAGCAATCAATACGTCCTATGGAACCTTTACGGTTGCAGGTGCCATATCCTTAAGAAGCAGACTTCGTGGCGCGGGCGCCTACGGAGGTGACGCGGACTTCGAAGGACGACTTCAGAAGAAGCTTGCCAATGAATATAACGAGCGTGTGCAGTTTTGCGATAGGAAAAATAGTCAGCTGCAGGCTACAGCAGAAGAGATGCGCCTTAGCATTCTGGGAAAAGACAGCAAGACCAAAGATGAAAAGCCTTTGGGAGTTGTAGAAGCCTATGTGAAGGAAAACACCACGGAGCTGGTGGACCCGTTGGATGTGAAGAAGAAGGTGGAGGCGTTGGAAGAAAAGCGGAACGCACTTCTGACTGAACTGGATACGCAGATAAAAGTGTCCAATGCAACAACCTTTATCGAAGTAGCGTAAAGGGGGCGGCGGTGCGAATAGTCGCACCGCCGGACCGGTAAGTAAGTCTTGATTTGCCTGCATTACGAAAACCTCAAATCCGGCTTCCCTGTAACAGGGTTACGTTACATATAGTTTGGATAAGGTAGTTAAAAAATGATGTTGCAAACATCTCCAAATGAACTGTTTTACGTTTTCATTAAACCGTTAAAGGTGAATGGTTAACTTTTCTTTCTTGAATGGTTTTATGTAAAGGGACAACTTTGGTTTAGACATAGAAATGTGTTGAAATCCATGAAAAAGGTTCAGGCGATAAGTCGGTTGGCCGGAGGGAAGCCTCATGGCTGTAATGTGGGCAAAATAAGAGAATGAAGCCGTGGCAGAAGCTGCGGCTTTTACTACAAGAGGAGGAAAAATTATGGGTGAAAAAACGACGGAAATTGTTTTGTTTGAGACAAAGGATAAAAATGTTTCATTGGCTGTTGAAGTAAGGAATGAAACAGTATGGCTAAGTGCAAATCAAATGGCGCAACTTTTTGAGAGAGACGAAAAGACTATTCGTAAGCATATAAACAATGTGTTTGTTGAAAATGAAGTAGATAAAGAGAACAACACGCAAAAAATGCGTGTTGTTGGTGTAAAACAGCCGG
>JAZQFO010000115.1:0-12928 GCA_045539535.1 Acetatifactor sp. | reverse complement strand
CTACGATCCGACTTCCTGTGTAGAGGCCCTGACGGCAGCAGCAGAGTCCTTAAAGAAGTGCAAAAAGGAAGATTACAGTCCTGCAATTTCTGCCCAGGTAGAAGAAGCGTTGGTGGCTATTGCAGGAATATCCAGAAACTGCAAATTGTCTCCCGAACAGATACTTTCAGACCGTATTGAAAAAATAATAGCACAGTATGAGGCGACAATTTAGAAAAAATAGCGGAAATCCTTGACAAACCGCTCAAAAACGGATATATATATGTATAGACGTCTCAAAATGAGACATCTAAAAGAATGCGTACACAATGTGAGGCAAAAAGAAAACCTATACAGGAGGAATTTGAAAAATGAACAAGACAGAATTGATCGCAGCTATGGCTGAGCAGGCTGGACTTTCCAAGAAGGATGCAGAGAAGGCTCTTAAGGCTTTCACCGATGTTGTTGCAGATGAGTTGAAGAAGGGCGGCAAGGTTCAGCTTGTTGGCTTTGGTACTTTCGAGGTATCCGAGAGAGCAGCTAGAGAGGGTAGAAATCCTCAGACCGGTAAGGCTATGAAGATTGCAGCTTCCAAGTCTCCTAAGTTCAAGGGCGGCAAGGCTCTGAAGGATATGCTCAACGCATAATAGCTATCAATTTACATGAGATAAGAGAGTCTGTAACAAGGCTCTCTTTTTTTGCTTTGTGGACTTTGTAGTGAGATAGGTATGGGAAATGGGTTTTGTATTTTTTATGCCGATGTACGGAGATAAGTATTTCTAAGTATCTCCGATGGGTGTGAAGAATGTTAACGCAAACGACATAAAAAACGCAAAACCCATTTCCCATACCTATCTCACTACAAAGTTCCACCACATAAAAGAAATTGAAGGCAAGAAGGGATACAATTATGAGCGATAAATTTTTGAATTTACCAAAGTTTAAATACCATCCAAATGTTTATGACAAAGAAAAGGTTTTGGATGGAGTATGTTTTAATGAAAATATCTGTCAATGTTGTGGAAGTAAAACAGAGGTGTATGTGTCAACCATGTACTGCCGCGAAAATATTGATTGTATCTGTATGGAATGTGTGTCAAGCGGTAAAGCGGCGGAAAAATATGATGGCGATTTTATTCAGGATGCAGAAGAAGTATCTGACACAAAAAAGCGGGAAGAGTTATTCTTACGCACACCGGGCTATTGTTCCTGGCAAGGCGAGTATTGGCTCTCTTGCTGTGATGATTATTGCGAATACCTAGGAGATGTGGGATATAAAGAATTAAACGAAATGAACCTGGTAAGTGTAATTGAAGAATATAAGGCAATGGATGGTATGGACTTTGACAATGAATGGTTAGAGAAGGGAGGTTCTCTGGCAGGATATTTGTTCAGATGCCTTCATTGCGGAAAGTATAGATTACATGTTGATTGTGATTAATATTGTAAGGTGTGTAAAACATAAATTGCTCAATTAGAAAAGGGAGAATTGCTATGAGGTTAGACAAGTATTTAAAGGTGTCACGTCTGATTAAGCGTCGTACAGTAGCCAACGAGGCCTGCGACAGTGGCAGAGTGATGATTAATGACAAGCCCGCTAAGGCTTCTGCAAACGTGAAGGAAGGGGATATTATCACCATTTCTTTCGGCAATAAGGAGGTTAAGGTAGAGGTGCTGGACGTGCAGGAGACGGTGCGCAAGGAAGAAGCCAAGGAGCTCTTTCGTTATATTTGATTTTGTCTTGAGAAGATAGTTTACCGGGTTAGGGTCTATTTTCAAACGCACCTCATATAATTTATAAGAATTCCAAATTGTTTGTTGGTGTTGTACTCACCAACATTAATAAACGATTTGGAATTTGTCAGAAAATCAGGAGGTGCGTTTATGGAGGATTTGAATTCCACAGCACGTATGCATAAAGTGACTATGACCAATCGGAGGAACTGCGCTTTAAACGGCGTAAAGGATGTGCTGTCTTTTGATATTCATGAGGTCCTGTTGGAGACCGAGCAGGGCATGTTAATGATTAAAGGGGATGACCTTCATGTAAGCAGGCTTACACTGGATAAGGGCGAAGTGGATGTGGAGGGCAAAATCGATAGCTTTACATATTCTGAGGTGTCCGGCAGCGCTGCTCAAAGGGGAGAATCGCTTCTTGCCAGGCTGTTCCGTTAGGGAGGGCAGCCTATGACAGCAGAAACGGAGTTTATGCTCCATGCCTTTTACATGGGCGCGTTCATTTCTTTTGTGTATGATGGTTTCAGGATTTTGCTCAGGGTAATTCCACATCCGGACATCTGGGTGTCCTTGGAGGACATGGCATTTTGGATTTATTGTGCCGTGAAGGTATTTCTGATGATGTACCATGAGAGCAACGGTACTCTGCGGTGGTTTGCGGTGGGCGGTGCCCTTCTGGGAATGGTGTTGTACTTGAAGCTGTTTAGTCCGATTTTGGTCAAATATGTGTCCCTCATCCTAGGGAAAGTTTTGGAAAAGCTTCTAAAAATCCTGGTATTTGTGTTAAAACCACTGCTTCGGTTGATTAGGAGACTAAAAAAGAAGTTGACGTTTGGCAGGAAACTCCTTAAAATGAATTTAAAAGGAAGGTAATGCAATGGCGAAAGCAAGAGAACCCAAGAAAAAAGTTGCATATCGCAAGCGCAATCAGAACCGCTTCAGTATGGTATTGATTATTATTGTGGTGGTATTGCTCACTGTGACGGTGGCTATCCGCTGTGCAGAGATGTCTCAGAGACTGGATGTGCTGGAAGCAGAGAAACAGGAGCTTCAGGAGCAGATTGATGCGGAGGAGGCTCGTGCAGAGGAGATTGCGGAGTTTGATAAATACACCGATACCAAGGCCTATGTGGAGGAGGTTGCCACAGAGAAGCTGGGACTTGTGTATGATGGTGAGATTGTTTTTAAAGAGGAAGATTAACCGGAGCTTGAATGGGCTCCGGTTTTTTTGTCGCAAAAAATTAAGGCAAAGGCACCAGTTTTTGACAAAAACCTGAACAAAAATCTGATTATACTATACCTCACCAAAAAGGGAAGGGGACAATCGTATGATCGCAGCATTGAAAAAAACACAAAGAGAGTCGGTGCAGGAGAGCATCCGGATTCCGGAGTTATACAAGGAGAAGCTTTTACATTATGCAGAAAGTTTTCAGGAGCTGGCAAGAAGTATGGCCGCGGCCGGTGGAGAGGAGGTCTACCGGGAGGACATGGATCTATCTGCGGAAAACAGCAAGCCGGACAGGAGAGATGTGCTGGAGGAGTATCGCACCCGGGAAAATCGTCAGCTCATCAGTCACAATCTGTGGGAGGTATCCCGGATTATGACCGGGCTTGCGGAGGAGCTGTCCCAGTGCAGGCCCATTGAGGAACGCTACAGAAAGCTTTTGGTACATGCATTGCGAGCGGAGAGCATTTACGCAGAGCAGTTTTTTTATATTGCCGGCAGGGATGATGATACCCGTGCCATGAGTGTAATTTTACATACGGATCAGAAGGGTGGCTGCAGGGCATCCCAGGTGGCTAACATGTTGTCGGTGCTTTTGGACAGGCAGTTGCAGGTGTCGGCAGCTAGTCCTTATATGGTGGATAGGGAGCCTAAAAGCTTTGTATTTGTGGAGGAGCCTAGGTTTGTGGCATTGACCGGCTTTTGCAAGGTTACCAAGGAAAATGAAACGGTTTCGGGGGACCATTACTCTATACTGGAGTCGGAAAAGGGCAGGCTGTCACTGATTTTATCCGACGGGACCGGGTCCGGAGAACAGGCCAGCCGGGACAGTGAAAAGGTATTGGATCTGATGGAAAAGCTTTTGGAGGCAGGCTATGAACGGGAAGCGGCTGTGGATATGGTAAATGTGGCTGTTTTTGCAGGCGGCAGGGAGTATAGTCATCCTACACTGGATATCTGCGACTTGGACCTGTATAACGGCAGGTGCCATTTTTGTAAGGTGGGTGGCGCTGCTTCTTTTGTGAAGCGGGGCAAAAAGGTGGAGGCTGTGAGTCAGGGTAATCTCCCTCTGGGGATTTTTCGCAATATCGAGGTCAATACTATGGAACGCAGGTTACAAAACGGTGATTATGTGATTCTGTTGACGGATGGGGTTTTGGATGCACTGGGGCCGGACGACTGCGAGGAGGTGTTGTCCGGTGTGATCGGAGATATGGAGGATGTATGTCCCGGAGAGCTGGCTGAGAAGCTGGTGGAGGTAGCTTTGGTGTCCTGCGGCGGACATATTCAGGATGATATGACGGTGTTGGTGGCCGGAATCTGGGAAAATAGCGCGGTTTAGCTTGCTTTTTGTGTTAAATTGGGATAAATTTACTATGTATGAATGCATTAGAAAAGAAGGTTTTTACCTATATCGACAAACATCAAATGCTGCTGCCCGGAGAGCGGGTGGTGGCCGGAATTTCCGGAGGGGCGGACTCTGTTTGCCTCTTATTTGTGTTGCTGGAATGGAAGAAGCTGTACGGACTGGAGCCGATTGTGGTGCATGTCAATCACGGTATTCGGAAAGAGGCTTTGGAGGACGCCCGGTTTGTACAGGATTTGTGCAGGGAGTATGACCTGCCCTTTTATCTAAAGGAGGCTGATATTCCTGTCCTGGCAAGGCAGCAGGGCTGCTCCGAAGAGGAGGCTGGGCGGAATTTCCGCTATCAGGTCTTTGACGAAGTGGCACAGGAGCTTGGAGCTACCAGAATCGCTGTGGCGCACAATGCCAATGATTTGAGTGAAACCATGCTGTTTCATCTGTTCCGTGGGACAGGCATGAAGGGACTCTCGGGGATTCCGCCTGTACGGGATCGGATCATCCGACCTCTGTTGTGTGTGGAGCGGGAGGAGATTGAGCAGTACTTGCGGGAGAAAGACCGGGACTTTTGTCACGATGCCACCAATGACGGGGATGATTATACCCGCAATCGCATCCGGCATCATATTCTGGCCTATGCCAAGCAGGAGATTTCCACAAGCTGTGTGCAGCATATGGCGCAGACGGCGGATATTTTGGCTGAGGCAGAGGATTATTTAAAGCAGGAGACAGAAAAAGCTTTAGACCAATGTATTTGTGGGCAGTCAGAGTTTACTGTGGAGTTAAGTTGTGAAATCTTTCAGACTTTCCACCCGGCCATTCAGAAAAGATTGACTTTGGCGGCCATGGAGATGGTGGCACCGGGAGTCAGGGATATTTCCCATGTGCATGTGGACATGGTGCTGGGATTATTTACACAGCGTTCCTACAGACAATTTTGTTTGCCTTGCAATATCCGGGCCAAAAGAGAATATGATAAGGTAGTGGTGAGCCGGCTACCCGGGGTAAGTGAACAACAGGACCCCTTAGGTGGATTAAAACTGGAATTGGAAGTGATTTCTGTGGATAATTTACCTAAAAACGAAGAAAATTTGCTGATTTTTCCTCAAAATCAGTATACGAAATGGTTTGACTATGATAAAATAGAAAGACCGCCGGTAATCAGAACCCGCGAAATCGGTGATTATCTGATGATCCGGGATGGGGAAGGACAGCTTCGTCACAAGAAGCTGAAGGACTATATGATATCGGAAAAGATTCCGAAGTCCAAACGGGATTTTTGTCCGCTTCTGGCGGCGGATTCTCATGTAATGTGGGTGATTGGCCATCGTATCAGCGAATATTATAAGGTTTGCGAGAATACAAAACGCATTTTGCAGGTACAATTAATCTTAGATAAAGAACAGACGGAGGACGAAGATGGCAGAACATATTAGAGTACTTTTATCAGAGGAAGAAGTAGATGCTCGCATCAAAGAGATTGGCGAGCAGGTAAGCCGGGATTATGCAGGCAAACAGATACACTTGATTTGTGTGTTAAAGGGCGGCAGCTTTTTTATGTGTGAGCTGGCTAAGCGTATTAGTGTTCCGGTATCTTTGGATTTTATGTCTGTGTCCAGCTATGGCGGCGAGACAGTGTCCAGCGGTGTGGTCAAGATTGTAAAGGACTTGGATGATTCTATCGAGGGCAAGGACGTTCTTGTGGTAGAGGATATTGTGGACAGCGGCAGAACCTTGAGTTATCTGATGGAGATGCTGCAGAGCAGAAATCCGGCATCCTTAAAGCTGTGCACTTTGCTTGACAAGCCTGACAGACGTGTTGTGGATGTGCATGTAGATTATACCGGTTTCCAGATTCCGGATGAGTTTGTGGTAGGTTATGGTCTGGATTATGACCAGAAATACCGCAATTTGCCTTATATCGGCATTGTAGAGTTTAACTAGAAAGAGCAGGAGTATTAAATTGAAGCAAAACGGAAGAAGTCTTAATTCTTATATTATTTGGATTGTTATTTTGCTGGTGTTGATCGTTGGTTTAAATATGTTCAAGGGACAAGGTGATGACTACACCCAAAACGAGCTGATTGCAGATATGGATGCAGGAAGCGTTCGTGAAATCGTGATTCAGCCCAACAAGGAAACCCCCACCGGTTATGTGCAGGTAAAGCTCAATACCGGTGAAAACAGAAGATTGTATGTGTCTGATATCCGTGATATCGAAGATATTATCCGTGAGAAGGGATATGACCCTTATACAAAGGATGTGCAGCGGGAGAGCTGGATTCTTACCACACTGGTACCTATTATTCTGGTATTGATAGTAGGTGTTTTCCTGATTATGATGATGAATGCCCAGAATGCGGGAGCCGGCGGTGGCAGTAAGATGATGAACTTCGGCAAGAGCCGGGCTAAGATGACTGTGGGCGATAAAAATACCACCTTTGAGCAGGTTGCAGGCATGCAGGAGGAGAAGCAGGAGCTGGCAGAAATCGTAGATTTCTTAAAAGACCCTTCCAAGTATACCAAGGTGGGTGCAAGAATTCCTAAGGGTGTGCTTTTAGAGGGACCTCCCGGAACAGGTAAAACATTGCTTGCCAAGGCAGTAGCCGGTGAGGCAGGTGTTCCGTTCTTTAGTATTTCCGGTTCTGATTTTGTAGAAATGTTTGTAGGTGTGGGTGCGTCCCGTGTGCGTGACTTGTTTGAAGAAGCCAAGCAGAATGCGCCTTGTATCGTATTTATCGATGAGATTGATGCTGTTGCACGTATCCGTGGTACCGGTATGGGTGGCGGCCATGATGAGAGAGAGCAGACACTGAACCAGCTGCTTGTAGAGATGGATGGATTTGGTGTCAATGAAGGAATTATCGTGTTGGCGGCTACCAACCGTGTGGATATTTTAGATCCTGCGATTATGCGTCCCGGCCGATTTGACCGTAAGGTGGCGGTAGCGCCTCCTGATGTAAAGGGACGTGAGGAAATTCTGCAGGTTCATGCCAAGAATAAGCCTTTGGCAGAGGATGTGGATTTGAAGCAGATTGCTCAGACCACTGCAGGATTTACCGGTGCGGATCTGGAGAATCTTCTGAATGAGTCCGCTATCAATGCAGCCAAGGACAGCCGTGGATATGTAACCCAGAAGGATATTCAGCAGGCTTTTGTCAAGGTTGGTATCGGTACTGAGAAGAAGAGCCGTGTGATCTCTGATAAAGAGAAGAAGATTACAGCTTACCACGAGGCAGGTCATGCGATTTTGTTCCATGTGCTTCCTGATGTGGGCCCTGTGTATACGGTGTCTATTGTACCTACCAGCTCAGGTGCAGCAGGATATACCATGCCTTTGCCTGAGAAGGATGAAATGTTCCTGACCAAGAGCCGTATGCTTCAGGATATTCAGGTATCCTTAGGCGGAAGAATCGCGGAGGAGCTGATTTTCGGCGATATCACCACCGGTGCTTCCAGTGATATCAAGCGTGCCACAAAGGTTGCCCGCAGAATGGTAACCCGTTACGGTATGTCCGAGAATGTGGGCGTTATCTGTTATGATGATGACCAGGGTGAAGTATTTATCGGCCGTGACCTGGCACATGCCAAGGGACACAGCGAATCCGTGGCAGCCCAGATTGACACGGAAGTGAAGTCCATTGTAGATGACTGCTATGCCAAGGCTAAGGAAACCATTACTCAGCATATGGATGTATTGCATGCTTGTGCAGAGCTTCTCTTACAGAAGGAAAAGATTACCCGTGAGGAGTTTGAGGCATTATTCACAAACTAGACTTGTGCAAAATAGACAAAAACAAATATGAGTATTTGTAATATTTGTGAATTTTGAGTCTAGTCAAAATTAGGGGGCGGTGCTATTATAATAAGCGTAACCCCCCCAATACATTATAGTTTTTTGCTATACCCCATAAGTAAGAAATACCTTCTCTGAAAAAGACAGCTGCGCGGCTGTCTTTTTTACTTTGCGGAAAGGTTGTCCTTCTCTCATTGGTGGTATCTATATTTTGATTGGCTGAGGTTTATATTCTATACGGACACGCTCCCGCTCCGTGAAAAAACGTAGCGGTACATAGGGCTGTAGAGTACACAGCCCAAGTACCGACGTTTTTCAAGGGTCCGTAGTAGAACATAAACTCCAGCCAATCAGATTACACATTTCCCCAATGAGAGAAGGGCATCTTTTCCTGTGGACATCATTCGACCACAATATATGCGAAACATAGAGAGACTTTTTAAAAATTGCCAGAGGCAATCTTTGAGACGAAGCAAGGGTTGAAATGGGTGGGGTTTTTAGGTAAAATAGAGGTAGTAGCGTCGGGTGAGCCGGCGCAGATAGAAAGGAAAACCTGGAATGGCTTTCGAGAATTTATGGCAAACAGATTATAATCAGGCATATATTGCAGGGATGCGGCCTGTTTTTAACAGAAAAGCGATTTATACGGATACATTGGGGGAGTATGTGACACCCCAGGAACCGGCGCCTTATGAGATTGTGACCATTCGGATTCGTACGGCCAAAAACAATGTGGACAGTGTATATCTGGTGCACAAGGGGCAGAGATATCCCATGCTTAAGGAAAAGAGCACGGAGGATTTTGATTTCTATGCCCATGAGCTGGAGCTGGATGATGAGAAGGTGACCTACCATTTTGAACTGCGTACAGGGCATATTGTGGGATATTTTGATGTGCGCGGTCTGGTGCAGGAGGTCAATGAATATTATGATTTTGTAATTATTCCCGGATTTAAGACCCCGGATTGGGCCAAGGGTGCAGTGATGTACCAGATATATGTGGATCGTTTCTGTAACGGCGACCCTTCCAATGATGTACTCAGTGATGAGTACTGCTATATCAATGAGCCCGTGCGCAGAGTGGAGGATTGGTACCGGTATCCTGCGCAGATGGATGTGCGGGATTTCTATGGCGGAGATTTGCAGGGTGTTCTGGACAAGATGGACTATCTGCAGGATTTGGGCGTGGAGGTGATTTATTTCAATCCTCTGTTTGTGTCCCCCTCCAATCATAAGTATGATATTCAGGACTACGACTATATTGATCCCCATTTGGGCAAGATTGTGGATGAGAAGGGCGAGCTTCTGCCTCAGGGTCAGAAGGAAAACCGCTTTGCATCCAAATATATCAATCGTGTGACCAACAAGGCCAATCTGGAGGCCAGCAATGAGTTGTTTATCAAGGTAGTGGAGGAAGCCCATAAGAGAGGCATGCGCGTGATTCTGGACGGTGTGTTCAATCACTGTGGTTCCTTCAATAAGTGGATGGATAAAGAGCGCATCTATGAGGATGCGGAAGGTTATGAAAAGGGCGCCTATGTCAGCGGAGACAGCCCTTACAGAGGATATTTTGATTTTAAGGACCCTTACCGCTGGCCCTATAACGGAAGCTATGACGGCTGGTGGGGACATGATACCCTGCCCAAGCTCAACTATGAGGCGTCCAGGGACCTTTACAATTATGTGCTGGAAATCGGCCGAAAGTGGGTTTCACCGCCCTATAATGCCGATGGCTGGAGACTGGATGTGGCAGCAGATTTGGGTCACAGCCAGAGCTTTAACCATCAGTTCTGGAAGGATTTCCGCCGGGCAGTGAAGGAAGCCAATCCGGATGCCATTGTCTTGGCAGAGCACTACGGCAACACCAGAGACTGGCTGCAGGGCGATGAATGGGACACTGTTATGAACTGTGATGCCTTTATGGAGCCTGTAACCTGGTTTTTGACCGGTATGGAAAAACATAGTGACGATTTCAGGGAGGACCTTTTAGGCAATGCAGAAAGCTTCTGGGGTGCTATGCGTCATCATTCGGGCAGCTTTGCCATGCCCAGCTGGCAGGTAGCTATGAATGAGCTTTCCAACCATGATCACTCCCGCTTCCTGACCCGTACCAACCATAAGGTAGGACGAACCAATACCATGGGTCCCGAGGCGGCCAATCAGGGTATCAATAAAGCTGTATTCAGAGAAGGCGTTATTATGCAGATGACCTGGATAGGCGCGCCCACCATTTACTATGGTGATGAAGTAGGTTTGTGCGGCTTTACAGATCCCGACAACCGCAGAACCTATCCCTGGGGCAGAGAGGATCAGGAGATTCTGCAGTTCCACAAAGACCTGATTCGTCTGCGCAAAGAGTATGCAGAGTTAAAAACCGGTTCTATCAAGCCGGTAGCTTCAGACTACAATTTATTGGTATACGGACGTTTTAACAAGGATGGACAGTGCGTCATCGCCATTAACAACAACAATCATCCGGTGACCCGTGAGCTTTCTGTATGGGAGCTTGGAATCCCCAAGAGCGGCAAAATGAAGATTCTTTTGCAGAGTAATGAGGTTGGGTATCTGTTAGACGGCGGAGAGTATGAGATTCACACAGGCAAGATTACTGTTGAGCTGCCTGCTACCTCCGGTACCATATTTAAATTTGTAGAAGAATAAACTTCGCATTAGAATTAGCTTCTGAGTATGAAATAGCTCTTGCATTTTGCGAGAAACTATGATACAATTTCACATTGTCAGGTAGTTGTGCAGGCACGATTACCTTGCATGGATGGATTCCCGAGTGGCCAAAGGGGACAGACTGTAAATCTGCTGCAAATTGCTTCGGTGGTTCGAATCCACCTCCATCCATTAAAACCGGACGTTTACCGTCCGGTTTTTGACCATAGCGTCCGCTGGTGTGGCGGAATAGGCAGACGCAAGGGACTTAAAATCCCTCGGGGGCAACCCCGTGCCGGTACAGGTCCGGCCACCAGCAGTAAAAATCCAGCAGAAATGCTGGATTTTTTGTGTGTATATTTATTTACACCATGTTTACACGCTGATAAATACTAGAGATTTAGGGTTTTCTCCAGTTCATTTCTTTTCTGTTCGTCAGAGTATCGGGAAAAGCAGTAGTGGTTTATAAAAGTCTTTACATCCCGGTGTCCTGCCCATTCCATGGCGTCCTTTAGGTTAATGTTGGGATTGTCGGCAATCTTAGTTAATGCCGTTCTTCTTGCACCGTGATTCCCCTTCTTGGCAATTCCAAGTTGTTTACAGTACCGTTCATAGTAGCTGTCAATGGAATTGGCTGTAATTCGGTTTCCGGCATGTTGGAAAATATAATCTTCCGGCTCGCATCCATATCCTCTTTGTTTGTTGGCTTCCCGTACCTGCTCAAACAAGGCAAGAGAAGAGGAAACCACATAAAGGGTTCTGACGCCGGCGGTGGATTTGGTATGTTCCACAACTGCCAGATAGGATTTCCAAGTGCCGTCTGCGTGTCGTTCCCATTGCTTCTGCTCCATGCGTCTGATATGCAGATAACCGTCTTTTAGGTCTTTCCACTTAAGACCAACAAGTTCTGATACACGAAGTCCCAAGGATAGATTGATAAGCACCGCTGCCGCACCGATATGCTCCGGGTGTTCGGAAAAATCCTTTAGAGCAATCTGCTTCAATTGCTTTTCCTCATCTTCGATAAATACCCTTTCTTCTGCCTCTTTGTGCTTGGTAGGCGTAAACAGTGAGGGATTAATCTTGAAGTTGGCATAAGGATTGGTAGACAGTTCCCCAAGCTCCACAAGGTAGTCCAAGCTCTGGCGAATAATGATTGCCATGTTGTAATACTGCTTCTTGGTCATGCGTCCGGCTACAATCTTACTTCTTGCCCAGTTTTTGAGCTCTAGAGTGGTAAATTCCACAACAGGGCGGTCAATAATGGGGTCATCTACATAATGTCGTTTCCATTCGCCTTCGATATGCTTCATGTAGTTGGAATTGTTGGTGTCCTGCCATTTGTAGGCAAACCATTCCGGGTAAAGTCTGCGGAGCGTCATTTTCTTGCGGTTCTTTATCTGCTCCTGCTCCTCATAATAGGCAAGGATGGCCTTTTCTAAGTCTTCAAACTTTCGCTTGGCAATGGGTCGCATTTTTCGTGGAAGGGTTTCATCCGGCAGGAAAGAATGCCATCTGTTGTCTGACTCATAATATTTAGTTGTATATTTCTCCATGTGTGCCTTGATAATGCGTTCTCTTTTTTCTTTTCTCATATCTTCATTATCCGGCTCGCTCGCTTGTGGCTTAAGAATACTATCTTCTAAGACTTCCTGCAAGCAGTTTTTGATTACTTCCGGCGAAGAGGTGTACTGTTGGGGTACGCACCACTCCTGCACGATTGGTCTAACTATTCCCATAACTTTTTACCTTCCTTTCTAGAAGTTGCTTCTCTTTTGCTTTGTTGTAGCGATTGCGGAGCTGATTTTTACCGGCGTGTAATTCCTTTTCTAGTTTGCTGATGCTATCATAATAGCCGTAGTCAATCAGTTCCATTAGGTACTCGTCTGTCAGTTCCCGGCCGTCAATCCAAAACTCCCTGCGAGGACGTCCGGGCTTTTGGAGAGCCTTTTGTTCAAGATAGGCAATTCGCTTGGTAAGTACGGCGATTTGCTCATCTTTCCGCAAGTGAGCTTCAATTAACGCCGGGATTAGTACATTGTAATTGAATTTCCCGGTAAGAAGATTGTTTAATTCCTCGTCCGTCATTTCCTTAAGCGGTTTGGGAAATGGCATGGAATATAAAGGTCTGCTTTCGTAATTATCCATAGTAATTAATACCTCCTTG
>JAZQFO010000114.1:0-19301 GCA_045539535.1 Acetatifactor sp. | reverse complement strand
ATGGACAAGCGGTTATTGAGATGCATAAGGATAGCATCAAGCCGGGGCAGAAGGTTTTGATTGTGGACGATTTGATTGCTACCGGCGGTAGTGACAGTGTTCGTAACGGGTGTTATTGTTGAGTGGGTTCGCTGTTTGCTGTTGAGAGTTATAGGAAAGCTGCTTTCACACTTAGGTGTGTGGAAGAAATTTATAGAGAAGCTGGAAAGGGTACGAGTGTAGGATGGAGAAGGGTAAAACCAAAACAACTACAAATAGAATAAGAACCTGGTGGGAGCCACTTATGGTAGTATTCCTATTTTGGTATCCGCTACGCCATATCCATTGGGGAATTGACTGGTGGGATACGGGATATAATTATGCTAATTTTGCCTATGCAGGTCTGGAACACATGGATTCCATGTGGTTCTTTTCTACCTATTTGGCCAATGTGGTAGGCCATGGACTGACCATGTTACCCGGTGGAGATTGTCTGGTGGGAATGAATCTGTACACCGGACTGTTTGTCAGTGTGTTGGCATTAATGGGTTATTTTTTCTGCACAAGGAAGCTTCAGATTCCTAAAGGAATTGTTTTTGTGGGCGAATTTGTAGCCATTAGCCTGTGCTGGTGCCCTACGGCACTTTTGTATAACTATCTGACCTATGTGCTGTATCTGGCCTGCGTGATTCTATTGTATGTGGGCTTGACGAAGGAGCGTAAGTGGCTGCTCTTTGCGGCAGGTTTGTGTCTGGGGGCAAATGTGCTGGTGCGGTTTTCCAATTTGCCGGAGGCGGCAATGATTGTGGCTGTATGGGCCTATGCGTTTCTGGTATGGCGACAGCAGAAGAAAGTGCTGGCGGGGAAGCATACGCTCTGGTGTCTGGGTGGGTATCTAACGGCTTTAGCGGTGCTTTTGGGCTATGTTTTTATAAAATACGGTGCGGATACCTATGTGGAAAGTATTATGCGGCTGTTTGCCATGACGGAGAACGCTACGGATTATAAGGCTACATCTATGCTGGACGGTCTGATTAATCCCTTTAGACAGAATCTGTATTGGGTGATCCGGATGGGCGTGTTTGTGGCAGCCGGAATGGTTGGCATAGCTGCTTTGAAGGTGGCGGCGCGGAAGTTTCCCAAGACGGAGAAAATTTTGCTGTGGTTGGGAAGAGTCGGCGCAAGCGTTATCGCTATTGTGATGGTGGCGTGGCTGTATGTTCGCGGATTTTGTTCTACGGAATTTTATACCTATGGAGCAATGTTATGGCCCGGTGTAACTTTCTTGATGCTTACTTTAGTAATTGCAGTGATTCGCATTTTGCAATCCAAATGTTCCGTAGACGAGAAGCTTATTAGTGGCATGGTGTTGTTGATAGTGTTGTTAACTTCACTGGGTAGCAACAATGAGCTTTATCCCAGCATGAATAATTTGTTTGTGGCAGCGCCTTATACCTTCTGGCAGAGCTACAAATTTGTTAAAAATGCAGAGGATGGGAAGTGGATTTCCTTCTTCCCGATGAAAGCAGGACTTGTGGCATTTCTGGGCTTGTTCCTGTTTCAGATTGGCGGTTTTGGTGCCGGATTTGTATTCGGAGAAGCAACCGGCTTGCAAAATGTAACAACTGTTATTGAAAACAATGAGACCCTTCAGGGAATAAAAATGAGTCCGGAACGGGCTGAGATTATGACAGAGCTTACGGAATTTGCCAAGGAGAATGATCTCATTGGTCGTGAAGTGATTACCTATGGATGGATTCCTGCAGTAAGCTATTATCTTCAGATGCCTCCCGCATTTAATTCCTGGAGTGATCTGGATTCTTATCAGTATAGTGTGATGGAGCAGGCGCTGGAGGATTTGGCGACAGAGATTCAAAACGGACAGTCTGAATGTCCCGTGATTATTGTGGAAAATTCGGATTTAACTTATCAGGAAACCCCTAAATACGGCTTAATCGCAGGGTTTGCGGATGGATTTAATTATGATTTAATATTTGAAAATGAGAAGTTTGCCGTTTACCAGGCACAATAGAATGTAATAGAATATATCATAAAGAAAACCACACAACCCCATTGGCGGATGTGTGGTTTTTGTTTGTTTTAAAATTAGTGTTTTACAGAATCTGCAGACCTTTTTCTTTTGCTTCTTCGATAATATGGTCAGGCCACAGAGAACACTGAACTTCGGCGATGTGTGCCTTTCTCAGGAAGAACATACAGATTCGGGACTGGCCGATACCGCCACCGATGGTGTAGGGTAATTCGTCGTTTAATACGGACTGGTGATAAGGGAGCTTCGCCCGGTCCTGGCAGCCGGATTTCTCAAGCTGCTCCGCCAATGCCTTCTTGTCTACACGGATACCCATACTGGAGAGCTCCAAAGCGATATCCAAAACGGGGTAGTACACCAGGATATCTGCATTTAAGGACCAGTCATCATAGTCCGGTGCGCGACCGTCGTGAGGTTCGCCGCTTTCTAACTTATCACCGATCTGCATAATGCAGACAGCACCCTTGGCCTTGGTAATGTGATACTCACGCTCCTTGGGAGTGTAGTTGGGGAACATTTCCTCCAATTCTCTTGTAGTGATAAAGAAAATATCATGAGGAAGAATTTCCTGAATGTAGTCAAACTGAATGGACAAGTACTTCTCAGTTTTGCGAAGCACCTTGTATACATCGCGTACAGTAGCCATCAAGGTCTCCAAATTGCGCTCTTCCTTGGAGATAATCTTCTCCCAGTCCCACTGATCCACATAAATGGAATGGATGTTGTCGGTCTCCTCGTCACGACGGATGGCACTCATGTCGGTGTAAAGACCCTGGCCTACAGAAAAACCGTATTTTTTCAGGGCATAACGCTTCCATTTAGCAAGAGACTGAACGATTTCGCCTTCAGCACCTTCCTGCTCACCGATATCAAAACGAACAGGGCGTTCAACACCGTTTAAATTATCATTTAACCCGGAATTAGGGTCCACAAAGAGAGGGGCAGATACACGTAAAAGCTGCAAACGCTCAGCCAGAAGCGTCTGGAAGAAATCTTTTACCGTCTTGATGCCTACCTGAGTCTGGTACAAATTAAGTTCTGACTTGTAGTTTTCGGGAATAGATAACTTTGACATTAAAACACCTGCTTTCATTAAATAATAAATGTGGGTTACAAACTCCACCTTACTATTTAACCGCTTTTTGCTTGATTTTGCAACACTTTTTTGTATGAGAATTAAAAATAAAAAGGTTCTTGCCAAAATCGAACATATGTGCTATCATTGACAAAATAGATAAGAACAAATGTTTGGACGGTGTTGTAGATTTGGAATACTTGATATCTGGAGAAAATCAGTCGCTTTTGGACAAGCTGGAGATCCTTACGGATGCGGCCAAATATGATGTGGCCTGCACCTCCAGCGGTGTGGATCGCAGAGGTAATGAACGGCCATGGGATAGGAAAAGTGAGGGTACAAAGGGGCGTTTGGAGAGTGCCGGAGGGGGCGGGAAACGCATTAAGGGCATGGGCAACTGCGCTGCATCCGGTATTTGCCATAGCTTTTCTTCCGATGGCAGATGTATTTCTCTGCTTAAGATTCTGATGACTAATGAATGCATCTACGATTGTAAATATTGCTTGAACCGACGCTCTAATGATGTGCCCCGGGCCACCTTTACTCCGGAGGAAATATGCACTTTGACGCTGGAGTTTTATAGGAGAAATTATATCGAGGGTCTGTTTCTAAGCTCCGGGATTATTAACAACCCTACATTTACTATGGAGCTTATCTGCAGAACAATCTATCTTTTGCGGGTCAAATACCGCTTCAACGGCTATATCCATGTGAAAGCTATCCCCGGAGCGGACGGTGAGGTAATCCGCCAGACAGGCTTTCTGGTGGATAGGATGAGTGTCAATTTGGAGCTTCCTACGGCGGAGGGGCTGCGCAATCTGGCGCCCAACAAGCATCGCAAGAATATACTAACGCCTATGCGTCAGATTCAGACCGGTATCACCCACAATAAGGACGAACTGGCAATTTATCGTCATGCACCGCGATTCGTGGCAGGAGGGCAGTCTACGCAGATGATTATCGGCGCCACACAGGAGAATGATTATCAGATTTTGAATGTGGCAGAGAGTTTATATCGCAAATTTGAGCTCAAGAGGGTGTTTTATTCGGCCTTTGTACGGGTAAACGATGATAAGGACCTCCCGGCGCTTCCAGGAGGACCACCGCTTCTTAGGGAGCATAGATTGTATCAGGCTGATTGGCTGCTTCGGTTCTATGGATTTGAGGCAGCGGAGCTGTTGGATGAGAAGAGGCCTTTCTTTAATGTAATGCTGGACCCCAAGGAGGATTGGGCTGTGCGGCATTTAGAGGAATTTCCGGTGGAGATTAATCGCGCTTCTTATGAAAGGCTGCTTCGAGTGCCGGGAATCGGCGTAAACAGCGCCAGACGGATTGTGGCGGCCAGACGAAGCTCCAATTTATCATTTTCTGATTTGAAAAAGATAGGTGTGGTATTAAAGCGGGCGCTGTATTTTATTACCTGTAATGGCCGAATGATGTATCCAACCAAGCTGGAGGAGGATTATATCGTGAGAAATCTGACCGACGAGAAGCATCGGATTCAGTTTGGCAGTGATGGAATGAGCTATAGGCAGATGTCTCTCTTTGATGATGGTATGTTTCAAAGAGAGGTCAGCAGGGAAGAACGGTATCAGACTGCCGTGGGGCAGTTATAGAGGTGTGAAATGTATATATACCAGTGCGAGGACTCGCCGGAAGGAATTTTGACGGCTGTTTACAACATATATGAAGACAGACGAAGCAAGGAAGAGGTGTTAGTTACTTTGAATGATGAGCCTCGTCTGTTTGCGGAAGTTATTGAAGTGTGCACAGATAATGAAAAGGCGGGCAAGGTAACACGGACATTGCAGCAGCAATTCGGAGAATCGGACTATAGAGCAGTATGTTTTGCGCTTGCATCGCCGGATCCGGAGAAGGCACAGGCTGTGTATCAAACGATACGGTGGGGACTGGCGGCAGGATGCGGCAGAAATCATCTGTTTGATCATTTGTCCGATCCTTATGTGAATAAGGCATTTAAGCTTGCCAGAAATGCAGACAGAGAGTATGCGCATTTAAGAGGATTCATAAGATTTGAAGAGTTACAGGGAGAGATTCTATATGCACAGATAGAACCACGTAATGATGTGTTGCTATTCTTGATGCCCCATTTTGCAGATCGTTTTCCGGAGGAGAATTTTATTATACATGATGTGAGGAGAAATCTATTCGGGATACATAGGGATGAGGGCGGTTTGAATGTGGAAGACGAGAAATGGTATCTTTTGCATGGAGAAGAATTTATGCCGGAGGAGTTGAGATTATCCGATAAAGAGATTAAATTTCGAGCGTTATTCAAAAGCTTTTGCGAGAGTATTGCCATTGATTCCCGCAGGAATGAGGCACTTCAGAGAAACATGCTGCCCTTGCATTTTCGAGAATATATGACAGAGTTTCGGGGATGAATTGACTGGATTCGTGGAAAGCGGTAATATGAGATTAGTGATATTAGTACAAAGAACACAGAGGTAGCAGATATGCCGGAAACGCATTTAACTGTCAAACAGGCGGATAATGAAAATACCTATATTGAGAAGCCGCTGGGAGAAGTGCGCATTTCTGTGCGAAGTCTTGTGGAGTTTATTCTCCGGCACGGAGATATTGATAATAGGCATCAGAGACTGACGGAAAATGCCATGCAGGAGGGGAGCCGTATTCATCGCATGATCCAAAAGCGAATGGGGGCAGAATATCAGGCGGAGGTGTCTTTGCGCTATACGTTACCCACAGAGAAATATGTTTTGACGGTTGAAGGCAGGGCGGACGGAATTATTGAAAATGCAGAGGGTGTGACAGTAGATGAAATCAAAGGTACCTATCGTGATGTGGAGCGAATGAAGGAGCCGGAGATGATACATGTGGCACAGGCAAAGTGTTATGCCTATATCTATAGCCTGCAGCATGAACTGGATACAATCCGTGTACGTATGACTTATTGCAATATCGAGTCGGAAAACATGCGTTATTTTTATGAAGACTATACTTTTAAGCAGCTGGAGGGCTGGTTTTTAGCCATTATTTCGGAATATAGACGTTGGGCCGACTATACTTGGGAATGGAAGGAAATCCGTCAAAATTCAATTGATGGCTTGCAATTTCCGTTTCCCTATAGAAATGGCCAAAAAGAGCTTGTTTCCTACGTTTATCAAACGATTTATCATAAGAAAAAGCTTTTTTTGGAGGCTCCCACTGGTGTAGGAAAGACAATTTCTGCAATTTTTCCTGCAATTAAGGCTATGGGTAAAAATATGGGAGACAGATTCTTCTATCTGACTGCCAAAACCATTACCCGGACAGTGGCAGATGATACGCTGGAGCTTCTGAGGCAGCGGGGATTGCGCTTTAAGAGCGTGGTGCTTACGGCGAAGGAAAAGATTTGTTTCATGGAGCAGGCAGAGTGTAATCCGGAACACTGTCCCTATGCGAAAGGGCACTTTGACAGGATAAATGAAGCGGTATATGAATTGCTTACTCGGGAGGATCGTTTCAGCCGGGAAATCATAGAAGAATATGCAATTAAATATCAGGTGTGTCCTTTTGAATTATGCCTGGATATGAGTCTGTTCGCAGATGGAATTATCGGTGATTACAACTATCTCTTTGATCCGCATGTGTACTTGAAGCGATTTTTCGGAGACGGATCGGACAACAATTATCTGTTCCTGATTGACGAGGCTCATAATCTGTTGGAGCGCGGACGGGAGATGTACAGCGCTGTATTGATTAAGGAGGATTTTCTAAGATTAAAGAGAGCCATCAAGGCAGCCATACTGTCAGAGTGTGAGAAGCAGGCTATGAAGAAACAGGTTGCCGGCCAAATGACTCTTGAAATAGCAGCTGCGCCCGCAGAGAAGCTTCCCAAGGGCAAGGGACAGAGTGCGTTGGTGAAGCAGGGACATGGCGAAAAGATGATGCAACGCCTTGATAAGTGCAATAAAGAACTGCTGTTATTGAAAGGAGAAGCACAAGATGAAGGCCAGGGATTTGCTGTTGTCCACGAGATAGACAGTTTTGTATTGGCTCTAATGCGGCTGTACAGTGCGTTTTCTGATTATCTGGAAGAACAAGAAGAACCCGGAATGGAAGTGCGAGAAGAGATTTTGGAGTTCTATTTCAAGGTATCTCATTTTCTGGATATCTATGAGCGGCTGGACGAACATTATGTAAAGTATGTGCAGGTGCAGGATGACGGAGAGTTTTTGTTGAAGCTGTTCTGCGTGAATCCAAGAGAAAATTTGAAAGAGTGCATGGGGCGGGGCCGTAGCAGCATTCTCTTTTCTGCTACTTTTTTACCTATCCAGTATTACAAAGATTTGCTGGGAGGCGATGAGGAGGATTATGAAGTATACGCAGAATCGGTATTCAATCATGAAAAACGTGCGTTATTTATTGCAAATGACGTCACGAGCAAGTATACACGGCGCTCAGATGAGGAATATCGCAGGATTGCCGGCTATATCAAGGAAATCGTGAAAAACCGTCACGGCAATTATATGGTATTTTTCCCTTCATACAGTTTTATGCAGCAGATATATGATATTTATGTGCGTGAGTTTGCTACTGATGAGCAGGAATGTATAATCCAGCAGGAATACATGAGCGAGGAAGACAGAGAGAACTTTTTGGCACGGTTTCGCGGTAATGAAGACCTGAAGCTGGATGAATTAATTTGTATGGAGATTGAGGAAGAAGACCATACATTGATTGGATTTTGCGTCCTGGGAGGCATTTTTGGTGAAGGAATTGACCTAAAGAAGGATAGTCTGATCGGCGCAATTATTGTGGGAACCGGTCTGCCCCAGGTATGTAAGGAACGTGAGCTCCTAAAGAATCACTTTGATGATCAGGGACAAAACGGATTTGACTATGCTTATCGTTATCCCGGACTTAATAAAGTGTTGCAGGCAGCGGGGCGTGTAATTCGTACCGTGGAGGATATAGGAATCGTTGCACTGTTGGATGAGCGCTTTCTTCAGATGTCTTATCGGCGTTTGTTCCCCAGAGAATGGTCAGCATTTGAAACGGTAAGTGTGGAAACTGTTTCGAAACGGGTGGAACGTTTTTGGGATTCCTGGCTTTAATTTTGAAAGAAATGACATCATGATGGTGGAAATGACACGGTAAATATTCTGAACTGACAATAGCGTCAGTTTGTGGATAACTCTGTGGATTCTGTGGATTTCTCGGACTTTAGTGACAGAAAATATGACAGATGAGTCTACAAGCTTGCGTCATAAATTTCTTGCAAGTTCTTGCAGGAAAATAAATTTGATAACACCTGATTTTGTATGTGAAGATGGAGGTACATAATGAGACTTAAAAACATCCTTATTACCGTAAGAGATATGGAACGGGCAAAATGTTTTTATAAAGAAGTGTTTGGTTTGGATGTGGTGATGGACAGCGGTAGCAATGTTATGCTGACCCAGGGGCTTGTCCTGCAGGAAGCATCTGTGTGGGAGCAGGCGCTTAACCGGCCGGTTGCTGCCGGTAGTAATGCCACGGCATTATATTTTGAAACCCGGGACATGGAGCAATTTGAGGTTAAATTGCAGCAATGTGATTATGCACAACATAATCCGATTCATTATGTAAGTCAATTGCAGGACAACGGTATGTGCAGGCAGACGATTCGTTTTTATGACCCTGACGGGAATCTAATAGAAGTAGGGGGAGTACAATAGCCCCATTTATTCTTAATTAAAAGCTCTATAGGAATCATTCGTAAATATATGAATTGTTCCTATGGAGTTTTTCTTTTTAAAAAATATTAAAAAAATTCACAATTTCCTCTTGACATATAATATTATATGGCATATAGTATGTGCATGAACAATATTATACGAGATATAATATTATACAAATAAAAGGAGTGATGGCATGGTATTTAACACAGGTGCAGCCCTCCTGGATGCTATTGTTTTGGCAGTAGTATCTAAAGAGCCGGAGGGAACCTACGGGTACAGGATTACGCAGGATGTACGTCGCGTAATTGAACTGTCCGAGTCCACATTATATCCGGTACTTCGAAGACTTCAGAAGGATGAGTGTCTTGAGGTTTATGATATGGAATGTGGCGGGCGTAACAGGCGTTATTACAAGGTTACCAGCAGAGGCTGGGCACAGCTTCAGCTTTATGAGAGTGAGTGGCGTCAGTATGCGGACAAAGTAACAAGTCTCTTTGAGGGACGAGATATGGAGAATAAAGAAAGGTAAACGTATGAACAGAATTTATGAGGCAGCTGGAGAGACTTTTGCAAAGTATTCCCCAGGCGGAGCGGGAAGAGGCATTACAATATTATAATGATTATTTTGATGATGCCGGTGTGGAAAATGAAAAGGAAGTAATAGATGCCTTGGGCAATCCTGCCAAGGTAGCGGAGAATATCAAAAGGGATCTGTACGGGGATGCAGGAGCGCAGGCGTCAACTGTTAAAAATCCTCCGGCAAGAGTTCAAGATGAGGAGGGGACGGAGCAGGGCTACTATTACCAGGCTCAGGCAGAAACGAAAAGCGAAAGCGGACTGTTTCAGCGTTTTGGAGCATGGTTTGGCTCTTTGCCCACATGGGGAAAAGTATTAACCGTTATTGCCGGTATCTTTTTGGCACCTGTACTGTTTGGTATCCTTTCCTCTATTCTGGGTGCAGTATTCGGTCTGATTACAGGGTGGTTTTCACTGATTTTTGGATTTGGCGTAGCAGCTGTTGCGCTGTTCATTGTGTTAATTGTATTGTTTGCTACAGGTGTTGTGTGCCTGTTTCAGGTTCCCATGGGCGGTGTGGCGCTGATTGGCGTAGGATTGCTCTGTGGAGGAATCGGCGTGTTGTTTATGATGCTTACCGTGGCAATGGCCGGAATTGCCACACCGGCAATCTTTAGAGGAATTGTTAAGCTGTGTAAGAGTATTTTTGGCAAAAAGGAGGTGGCAGCATGAAAAAGTTTATGAAAAATTGCGCAATTGCAGCAGTTGTGATGATTTTGCTGGGTATTGCAATGACAGCTACCGCGGTAATCGTAAAGGGACCGGAGGCCATTGCTGCCATTACCACCCATTCCAACGAGCTGTTAGCTAAGCTGGACAGTGGTGTAAGATTTAATGTAAATTCCGATATGGATTTTGATGCAGACATTCCAATGCTTGAGGTCAATTCCCAGAAGGCATTTGACTCCAACGGTATTACCAAATTGGATATTGAGTTGGGTGCCTGTGAACTGCAGCTTCTGCCTTCAGAGGATCAGTATTTCTATGCGCATGTGGATGGCGCAGGAACCTGTCAGGTATATCCTGATAATGAAACCCTTTGTATGAAGGCAGTCAGTGCTGCATCCGTCGGTGCCAGTTTAGGTCTGGATACCAATGAAATTAACCTGGATCTGAAGGCGCCCACCGGAGCAGTGACACTGTATATCCCCAAGGATTTTCACTTTGAAGAGGTAACGCTTTCTCTTGGAGCAGGAGAGATTACAGGAGAGGCCGCTTTTACTGCAGACCAATTGGAAGTGGAACTGGCTGCAGGTGAGATCACTCTGTCTAATTTAGAGGTAGCCAAGCTGGATGCAGAGGTGGGTGCAGGTGTCTTGAATTTTGCGGGCAATGTGTTGAAGTCTGTGAATGCAGAGTGTGGTATGGGCGATCTTACCATTGAGCTTACCGGTGCTAAGGCAGATTTCAACTATGACGTGGAGGTAGCTGCCGGCGAGGTGACCATCGGTAACGAATCCTTCGGTGGTGTTGCCGGAGAGCGTAAAATCGACAACAATGCGTCCAAGGATGTAAACGTGGAATGTGCTATGGGAAATATCGAAATTTCCTTTACGGAAAATTAAGCGGCTTTCGAGGAGATTACAATGTTTCATTTTGGGTTTTCTTATGTAGGATTCATCTATCTGTTGATGCTTTTTACACCCAATATATTATGGGCGTATAACAAGCCGGAAGGATATGATGAGCATCTCCAAAAAGAAAATAAATGCCTACAGATTTTTGAGAGAATGGGTGAGGCTCTTGCATGTGTTTGCGTGTTGATTTTTTCGGATTTTAATGTGAGACCCACTTATTGGTGTGTGTGGCTGGTGCTTTCATTCGTGCTGATGCTGTTCTATGAAGCGTACTGGTTGAGATATTTCAAAAGTGGACGCAGGATGGAAGATTTCTACAGCAGTTTTCTGGGATTCCCGGTGGCAGGAGCCACGCTGCCGGTGTGCGCGTTCTTTCTGCTGGGAATATATGGATGCAATGTTTTCTTGCTGGTGTCGGTAGTTATACTGGGAATCGGACACGTGGGCATTCATTTTCAACATAGAAACAGAATACTTGGAAAAAACAAAAGAAAAGGAATCGTTCGCATGTTGCAATGGGTTGTAGGTAGCGTGGCTGTTATTCTGATAGGTGCAATTGTCCTTGTGATTGGATGCAGGAATGTAAATTATATAAAGCATTATAGGATGGTTGACAAGGGCGTGGATGAGGGGATCTATGTAACACTTGGAGGCCAGGAGCAATATGTGCTGGTGCGTGGAATGAACAAGGAGAATCCTGTCATTATCTATCTTCACGGCGGGCCATCTTCCTCAGATACCTATGTGACCTACGGTTTTACAGATTATCTTGTGGATGAGTATACGGTAATTGCATGGGATCAAAGAGGTTGCGGTCGAACCTATTTTCGCAACCGGGAAATCGATGCACAAAATCAAACAGCAAACTTTGAACAGGCGAAAACAGATTTGGATGAGTTGGTAGATTATACCATGGAGCGGTTTGGACAGAAACAGGTCGTTATCCTGGGGCATTCCTACGGTACCATTCTAGGCAGTGAGTATGCGTTGGAGCATCCGGACAAAGTATCGGCTTACATAGGTGTAGCCCAGGTGATTTCTTTGAGCAAGGCGGACTTGTACAGTTATGAGGATGCGCTGCAAAAGGCCACCACTGCAGGAGCTGATACAACAAAGCTGAAGGAGGCGTTTGCAACCTTTCAGAAGAGTCAAAAACTTACGGATTTGATGAAGCTTAGAGCTTTGGTGTCTAAGTATCATCCGGCCAGCGTTTCAGATCAGGCGACCCGGATGGCAATTACCTCTCCGTATTTTGGAATTTCTGATTTAAGATGGTTTTTTAAACAACTGGGAGATATGGAGGAATATTTTGCATTAAATCAGCAGCTGTTTGATTATACATTGGCCTTTGATGCCTATGAGAACAGTTTGGAATATGAAATGCCTGTCTATTTCATTTCCGGCACCTGCGACTGGATATGTCCCGTGGATTCTGTACGGGAATATGCTCAGACAATATCTGCGCCGGCAGTTTGTGTGGAAGTGATAGAAGGGTGCGGACATAATGTGCAGTATTCGTCACCCAAGGCCTTCGCAGAGTGTGTAAAGGAGTTGTTACAACCATAAAATTAGGAGCCTTCATGCCGATTTGAGAATTCGGTACGAAGGCTCCTTTGGCCTTTGGGAAAATAAACTACACAGTTTCTCTTTCTTTGTCCACCTGCACGAACAGGCCGGATTTCTTTAATGCGGGGCGAAGCGCTACGTAGAAGATAGAAGCGGCAATCACTGCCACAATCGCATTCACGAAAGTGGTGAGAGCCCCCCATTTTGCCAGCATGGAGGAAACCTCCTGAGGCACACCAAGCAGATACATTTTGTAAAAATATCCTACCAGCGGGTCTGCGATGATATTAAACAGCATACCGCAGCTGCTGGCCAGAATGGTTACACCGGTAACATATTTGGCAGAGTGTGCGCGGCTTAACTTGAAGATTTTGTGTGCTACGAAGCCCACAATCAAGCCGATGCAAAGCTTTAACAAAAAGGTCTTGGGTGCACTGGTTACATAGGAGGTGGTAAGATCTCCGAAGGTCATACCGATGGCGCCGGCGAGTCCGCCCCAATAACCACCCAGAAGCAGTGCAGCCAGCACGCAAAACACATTACCAAAGTGAAATGCAGTTTTCTCCGTGCCCACCGGAATGTCAATTTTGAAAAATGCAAAGCCGATGTAACAAAGTGCAGCCAGAAGACCTGCTTGTGCAATACGCTTCACATCTGTTTTCTGGGTTGCCTCGATGCCGATTAATGCACAGTAAAGACCGCGCAGGCAAAGCATCACAGCTACAAACAAAAAGGTAAGGCTATATGCATAGGGGCGCTCATTGCCGCTTTGATAGTCGCTGTATGTAAGAATGGTACAAACAATTGCTGCTACAGCAAGTACTGCGCCTACAATCAAAAGTCGATAACTTTTCTTTCTGGTTTCAATCTGTTCTTTCTTTTCCATAACAATACTCCTCAAAACTTCTTTCTTTTTCTCTCATCGCGATAGACACAGTGTATAGCAAAAGTGGATTGGCAAAAAGAGCCAGAATGATATTTTTTAACCATGCCAGTTTCGCCGCCTTTACATGAGTATTTGGCTGTGTTACAATGTTTTTATTTAGAAAGTGCAACAAAAATCATGATATTATTATCAGGAAAGAGGTAGCAAATTGAAGTTTTTAAAACAATTAGGTAAATGTATCTGTTATGTGGCATTGTATTTTGGCATGCAATTTGTTGTCAGCGCGGTGGCGGTTATAGGATATAGCGCATATCTGGGTTTTATGATTGGCTTGCAGGGTATTTCGCCGGATCAAATCAATCAGGACGCACTGGCAATACAGGTTGCAGAGGGCTTAAATAGCATGCTTTCCATACTTATGGTGATCGCCGGCGTTGTGACGATTTTAATTCTGTGGGCTTTTTTTGCCATTCGCAAAAAGAAATTCACCAAAGAAGTCGGATTGGTTAAATTTCATGCTTCCTACTGGCCTATGATTCTCATTGGTTCTGTGGGGCTGTGTCTTTTAGTGAATTTCGGCATGCAGCTGATTCCTATTCCGGAGGATGTGCTGATGGAATATGCAGAAGCCTCAGAGTCCTTGATGGAGGGACCTTTTGTACTTTTGCTTTTGGCCAATGCCATTATGGCACCCTTGGTGGAGGAGATTCTGTTTAGAGGTCTGGTGCTTAGCCGGTTGCAAAAAGCCATGCCTGTATGGGGAGCGCTGATTTTAAGCTCTGTTATTTTTGGTATGATGCACGGACAGATTCTATGGATTTGTTATACCTCGCTGGTGGGTCTGGTGCTGGGAGCAGTGGCTTTGAAAACAGGTTCTACCTGGGCACCCATGTTCATGCATTTTGCCTTTAATCTGTTTGGTACCTGTCTGGGATATTTTGTGGAATCCGTAACCGGTATGACCAGCATGGCATTGACTGTGGCAGGTGCTCTTTGTTTGGCAGTTTGTTTGGGACTTTTGCTTAACACAGACTACCAGAAGGAACTTGCCAAAGAATGACAGAAAGACAGTGGGATACCAAATTAAAAATACAAACCATAGGGCGTGAGGATGCCCATGAGGATGTTCACCATTATCCTTATGAGCCCACGCCTTACATGGTGCTTGAGCGGCTGGCAGACAGTGGGTATCTGACAGGAAGAAGTGTGTTGGTGGATTATGGCTGCGGTAAAGGAAGAGTGGGATTTTTCCTGCATCATAGAATTGGTTGTAAAGTTATAGGGGTGGAGTATGAAGAGTCTGTCTATCGGGTGGCCCGGCGCAATTTAGAGTCCTATTCCCACAAATCAGGGGTAGCATTTGTCCACGCATCTGCAGAAAGCTTTTCCTTAGAAGAAGGCGACCATTTTTACTTTTTTAATCCATTTTCCGTGGAAATCTTAAAATCCGTACTGGGACGGATTCAAGAATCCTACTATGCCAATCCCCGACCGATGCAGCTGTATTTTTACTATCCCAATGAAGAATATGTGGCCTATCTGATGACCGTGCCAAGCCTTTTGTTTGTGGACGAAATCGACTGCCAGGACCTGTTCGAAGGTAACAACCCCAGAGAGCGGATACTGATCTTTGAAGTGTGCTAACTATATGGGGTGAAAATTGTACGGTTTGTTTCTTTGTGTCTATAGATATTAACTGTCGGTTGGTCGCCATATTCCCTAACACAGGACCTTGAAAAACGTCGGCACTTAGATTGCGTATTGTGCAATCTTATGTGCCGCTACGCTTTTTCACGGAGCGAAAGCGTTCCTTGTTAGGGAATATGGCGACTTAACCGACGCTGTAAATGTCCAAAGACACAAAGAAACAAACTGGGTCACAAATTTTTTCTTCTCTACATAAAAAAATTATTGTAATCAAAAAAAGAGTTTTGTATAATATTTTTCGTAAATAAATTAGCTAATCCCAAAGGAGGATACGCAAGATGATTAAATTTGTACTGACCAAGGACTATGACGACATGAGCAGAAAGGCAGCTAATGTGATCAGCGCGCAGATGGTGATGAAGCCCAATTCCGTGCTGGGTCTGGCTACCGGTTCTACTCCCATCGGCACCTACAAGTGCCTGGCAGAGCGTTGTGCCAACGGAGACTTAGACTTTTCTGCAATCACCAGTGTGAATCTTGATGAATACAGAGGCCTGCCTCACGAGAACGACCAGAGCTACTATTACTTTATGAACGACAATTTGTTCAGCAAGGTAAATATCGATGTAAACAATACATATGTACCTGACGGTACCATTGCAGATGCTGAGGAAGCATGCAGCAAATATGAGGAGATTATCGCAGCTACCGGCGGTGTGGATTTGCAGCTTCTGGGCCTTGGCCACAACGGTCATATCGGCTTTAATGAGCCTGCAGATGTATTTCCTAAGCTGACCCATTGTGTAGACCTGACCGAGTCTACCATTCAGGCCAACGCACGCTTCTTTGCTTCCAAGGAAGAGGTTCCTACCCAGGCTTATACCATGGGTATCCAGACCATTATGAATGCCAAGAAGATTCTGGTGGTGGTAAGCGGTGCAGACAAGGCTGCTATTGTAAAAAAAGCATTTATGGGTGAGGTTACCCCTCAGGTTCCCGCTTCTATTTTGCAGCTTCACGCAGATGTAACCGTAGTGGGAGACGAGGCTGCATTTGCTGAGATTAAAGATATGATTTAAGGAATCTAGAGACGTAAGAAAAAGGGATGAGGCATCAATTTGCCCCATCCCTTAATTTATTGTATGTTTTGTGCTTCCCAAAATGCATCATATTCTTTCCAAAATTCATCCTGGGCGGTTTTGTCTAACAGGTAGTAACGCCAAGAGACTGCTGAATCTTCCTGCTCGTCTATACAGTTCCAGGTTATGGTATTACTGCCATCCCATTGGCAGGGAACCGGGATCAATCCCAGACCTAAGTCCTGACAGTCATAACTGTATTTGTAAATCTGCGGACAGAAGTCCGTGCTTGTGGGAACCGGTTTCTTCAGCTCCAAGGTCAAAGTGGCCTCCCTACAGTCCGGCGGAAGCTGGATTACAAAAGGAGAATCCATATATCCTGCAAAGGTTTCCTCGCCGAGTATTGGAGTGGTAAAAGTAAAATAAAACTGCAGGTGCGTTTCCTTCGTATAAGGTGTCAGGATGGCAAGCCGGCCTTTGATTTGGTCGGTTTCAGCTTCCTTGACAAGGGGGAAATAGGTATCCGGTGTCAGTGGGTCTGTGCCGATTTCAAATTCTTCGTAATCTCTCATTCCATCCTTGTCGGTGTCGTTATAACTGGGAGAAAAGACTTCCAGAAGGAATACTGTGGTATATATACAGAATATTAGGACAACCAGAGCCAGACAAAAACGTTGGGAAAAGGCACGATATCCTTTGTGGAAGGCGCGTCGCTCGCTTGTCAGTTCCTTGAGGATGGGGAAATCGGGAATGCTGTTATAATAGTCGGGGCTGCCGGTTTTGCCGGCTTTTTTCTCCTCCTTAGTCATTTCCCGGTTCATCAGTCGTAAGTCTGTTATGTAGCAATGCTTTTTCCAAACAGCTACTTCGCATTGGGTGCCATACAAATAATTTATCAGTTCATATCCGTAGGCGGGACTTGTGTAGGATTGTCCATCTCTACAGGAGACAACCAAGTAACATTTCCATTCATTGCCACTGAAAAAAGCTCTTTTCCAGATGACCTTCGTAATCTCACCCTGATAACGGATGCCCGCTTCCGTGATGTGTCTTGCCAGCCATTGATAGTAAAAAAAGATTCCATAGAATAGAACAGTCAGCGCCAGAAGAAGATAAAACCAGCGGGTGTTCTGGCTTTGAAGAATGTATGCAAAGGTGTATTCAGGGTGTAAATTGTGTCCCCAAAGGATCCATAATATGCAAATGCCGCAGAGAGCGGATAAAAAAATCAGTGCATGGTGCAGCTGCTCTCTGAGGGGGCGAAGGTGCCGTGGTTTCATGATAGTCTCCCCTGCGTGTGTGTAATGCGATGATTATAGCATGTTTTTTTGTCGTTTTCTACTTTTTTAATCTCGTTCTTGCATCTGCTTTCTTTCGGTGTTACAATTGGGTTAGAGCAGATTTTCTATTTGGCAGTCTTAGGGACGTTCGTCGAAGATTGCAACATTCTTGGCATTCACGGCCATCCATATCATCTGAGTATTCTTGAGAATTCCTGCTTTATTTCACTATTAACAACTACAAAACAGAAAAAGAATTAAGGAGGAAATGCGTATGGAGTATTTGCGTGTTGAGTGTACTTATGTGCATCATATGTGCGTGGGGGAAGAGAGTAGTTACAGTGCAGATTGGGAAGAGGTGGAAGGAGAGGTAATGTTCCCGGCCATTCAGCCCCAATATAAGGATACGGTTTTTCGCATGCTATTCAAAGAAAAACCGGCGCTTTTAAGCCTGTATAATGCGGTAAACGGTACTGATTTTACAAATGTGGAGGATTTAGAGGTTACTACTCTTGAAAATGCTATTTATCTGGGGATGAAAAATGATGTATCATTTGTATTTGCGTTCGAGCTGAATCTTTATGAACATCAGTCCACCATAAATCCCAATATGCCCTTAAGGAATTTGTTCTATGTGGCGAGACAGCTACAGAAAATAGTTCCAAGGGAGAAGTTGTACGGCAGTAAGACCATAAAAATACCGGCACCGAGATTTGTGGTTTTCTATAACGGTAAGGCGGCTATGCCGGAACGGGTAGAGTATCGGTTGTCTGATTTGTTTGAGAAAAAGGTGGATGATCCGGAATTGGAGCTTTGTGTTACGGCATACAACATCAATCCCGGCATGAATGAAGATTTGCTGGAGGGGTGCAGGCTTTTAAAAGAGTATATGCTGTTTGTGGAAAAGGTACGAAAATACGATGGGGTATTTCGTAGTGAGAAAGCTTTTAATCAGGCAGTAGATGAGTGCATTCGTGAAGGAATTCTTGCAGATTTTTTGGAAGCTCAACGTGCGGAAGTGGTTGCTATGTGCCTGCATGAATATGACCAGCAGGAATTTATGCAGATATTAATAGCTGAAGGCAGAGAAACCGGTTGGGCAGAAGGCCATGCAGCGGGGCATGCAGAAGGCCATGCAGCGGGACATGCAGAAGCACTGCTTGAGGTTTATCATAATCTTTTAAATAGCGGAATGACCAGAAAAGAAGTATTGTCTGTTTTACAAATTACCGAAGAAGAGTTGGAGGCGTTGTCTCAGGGAAAAGTTTCCAAAATGGACGCAATAAAATGAGAGAGGTTTAAATTCAGAGAGAAGTTTAAATTATCTTGACAAACCTTGACCAATCGGATTATAGTATTTGTATTGATATATAAAGGCTGTGACGAAGAGGAGTATGCATTACCCCTTGCCAGAGAGAGCGGCTGCAGGAGACTGCGCTGGGAGGTCGCTTGAAGGACAGGATGCAGAAGGTAGCTTCTGAGCCGGAACGCCCAAAGGATAGGGAGGGTTTTCGAAGTCGGTTTCTTGCCCCAAGCAAACCCAAGCTAAATCCCGGTAGGTGTCCCCGAATTGTCCCCGTTATCGGACAGCGCTTTATAAGTATGGCAGCAGATTTAAGAATCCGAGTGCAGATCCGGCCAATCGCTACTCATATCGAGAAGACGCACAGAGGCAGGCATTAAGCCTGTGAACAAAGGTGGTACCGCGTAGATATCGAAAGATTAGACGCCCTTTGCAGATAAACATCTGTAAAGGGCTTTTTTGCTTTATAGGAAAGACCTTGTCACACTAAAGTGTGAAAGGCTTTCCTATAAAGCAAAAACACTCCGTGAGGAGGCGCACTCGCGCGTACAAGGTAAATGTCGCTTTCGCGACCGCGCTCGGCGCGAGAGTCCGCA
>JAZQFO010000113.1:0-6912 GCA_045539535.1 Acetatifactor sp. | reverse complement strand
GTACTCTTTTTAATTCATTGACCAAGGCGGGAGCAGAATCCGCCAATTACCCTTTTTGTACCATTGACCCCAATGTGGGTGTGGTTCCCGTTCCTGATGAGAGACTGAAGTTGTTGGGAGATATGTATCAGTCCAAGAAGGTAACACCTGCTGTAATTGAGTTTGTAGATATTGCAGGTCTTGTAAAGTGTGCATCTCAGGGTGAGGGTCTGGGTAACCAGTTTTTAAGCAACATCCGTGAGGTGGATGCCATCGTGCATGTGGTACGTTGCTTTGAGGATACCAATGTGGTACATGTAGATGGCAGTGTAAATCCCTTGCGTGATATTGAGACCATCAATCTGGAGCTTATTTTCTCTGATTTGGAGATTTTGGAGAGACGAATTTCCAAGGTAACCAAGGCTGCCCGTATGGATAAGTCTCTGGCTAAGGAGGAGGCGCTTCTGCTTCGTATCAAGGAGCATCTGGAGGCCGGTAAGATGGCTAAGAGCATGGAGATTGATGACGAGGACGAGCTGCTTCTCATGAGAGATTATAATCTCTTGACCTATAAGCCTGTTATTTATGCTGCAAATGTGGCGGAGGATGATCTGGCAGACGACGGAGCCGGCAATTCCATGGTGGCTGCTGTCCGTGAGTTTGCTGCAGGCGAAGAGAGCGAAGTATTTGTAATCTGTGCCCAAATTGAGCAGGAGATTGCAGAGCTGGATGATGACGAGAAGGCAATGTTTTTGGAGGATTTGGGAATCTCCCAGTCCGGTCTGGATAAATTGATTGCGGCAAGCTATCGATTGTTGGGACTGATGAGTTTCCTTACTGCCGGCGAGGATGAGACCCGTGCGTGGACCATCAAAATCGGTACCAAGGCACCTCAGGCAGCCGGTAAGATTCACTCTGATTTTGAGAGAGGCTTCATCAAGGCTGAAGTTGTGAACTACAAGGATTTGTTGGAACATGGTTCCTTGTCCGCTGCAAGAGAGAAAGGTCTTGTGGGTATGGAAGGTAAGGAGTATGTAGTTCAGGACGGAGATGTAATTCTGTTCAGATTTAACGTCTAAGTGGTGTTTTGACCCTAAAATCGACAAAAATCTTAAAAAAATATGAAAAAAATTTAAAAATCTTTAAAAAATAAATATGGTATGGGACGAATTCCCACCACACTAGATATTGTGTTTTGGTGTGCAAAAAGCCCTTCGCAGAGGCCTGCGAAGGGCTTTTTTTGCGCCTTTTTGCCAAAAAAAGCAACATGAATCTACTTGCCAAAACCCCATTTTTGTATTAGAATCATCTTAAAAGTGGGTGAAAGTGGTACGAAGTGTCATGAAGTGGGGGATTATGTGGCAGACTCCCAATGGCAGTACCATGAAGTGGCAGACCCGGCTTTAAGGTGGTGATTGTTATGTTCATGAGTGAGTACAATCATACAATTGACGCGAAAGGCAGGTTGATTATTCCTTCAAAGTTCCGCGAGGTTCTCGGTGAAGAATTTGTGGTTTCCAAGGGAATGGATGGCTGCTTATTTGTCTATGCAAATGACGATTGGACTGAGTTTGAACAGAAACTGACTGCACTGCCGCTGATTAACAAAGATGCAAGAAAATTTGCGCGTTTCTTCCTGGCAGGAGCTGCACAGGTGGAATTAGACAAACAGGGAAGAATCCTTTTACCCGCAACCTTACGAGAGTTTGCAGAGCTTGAGAAGGATGTGGTTTTGGTCGGTGTGGGTAGCCGTATCGAGATTTGGAACAAAGCAAAATACGAGGATATGGGCGAAGATATGGATATGGATGATATTGCATCAGCCATGGAGGGTCTTGGTCTTACCATCTAGTGCTGGAGGGAGCATATGGAATTTAATCATTACTCCGTGCTTCTTTCGGAGACCATTGAACAGTTGAATATCAAGCCGGATGGAATCTATATGGACGGTACCTTAGGTGGCGGCGGACATGCATCCGAGGTTTGCAAGCGTCTGACAACAGGTCATTTCTATGGTTTTGACCAGGATGATGCCGCAATTGCCGCTGCAGGAGAGCGACTGGCACCCTATGGTGAGCGGGTCACCATTATCCGTGATAATTATTGCAATGCCAAGGCTAGGCTTCATGAGCTGGGAATAGACGGCGTGGACGGTATCGTTCTCGACCTTGGTGTATCCTCTTATCAGTTGGATACAGAGGACAGAGGCTTTTCCTATCGTTATGATGCGCCGCTGGACATGCGTATGGACCGCAGACAATCCCTTACGGCAAGAGACATTGTCAATGATTATTCTGAGATGGAGTTGTTCCGCATAATCCGGGATTACGGTGAGGATCGCTTTGCCAAGAATATTGCCAAGCATATTGTGCAGGCAAGAGTGGACAAGTCCATTGAGACTACATTTGAATTGAATGAGATTATCAAGGCGGCAATTCCCGCCAAAATGAGACAGAACGGACATCCTTCCAAACAGACCTTTCAGGCGATTAGAATTGCCTGCAACAGAGAGTTGGAGGTGCTTAGAAACTCATTGGAGGATTTTATCGGGCTATTGAATCCCGGCGGAAGACTCTGCATTATAACCTTCCATTCCTTGGAGGACAGAATGGTAAAAAATGCATTTAAAGAGGCTGAGCATCCTTGTACTTGTCCGTCAGAGTTTCCGGTGTGTGTATGTGGCAAAATGCCATTAGGAAGCTGCACCACCAGAAAACCTATTTTGCCCTCTGAAGAAGAGCTTAACGAAAACAGCCGCTCCAAGAGTGCAAAGCTGAGAGCATTTGAAAAAGCATAAGAGAAGGCCGGGCGAAGGGAGTCGCCGGCGATGGAAATAGAAGAATTAGGAGTATAGCAATATGGCACAGACAACAAGGGGAAAGGTTTCCCGCAACACAACAAACAGAACAAACACAGCTGCAAGAGGCAATATGTATGTGTATGGTAACACAGCCCGTCAGCTGGATGTGAGAAGACAGCTGGAGGAAGCGCCCAGACGTCAGCTTAGCAATGAGACCAGAAAGAACCGCGACAAGGCTCATCATATGAACCCCGGCTATGTGATTTTTCTGCTGGGAGCATTACTGGTATGCGCAGTGGTTCTGATCAATTATGTACAGCTTCAGTCTGAGATTACCACTACGGTAAAAGGGATTTCTTCCATGGAGAGTCAGTTGAACAACTTGCAGTTGACCAATGATGAGAATTATAATCGCATTGTAAGCAATGTGGATTTGGAGGAGATTCGTAAGATTGCCATCGGTGAGCTGGGCATGACTTATGCACAGGAAGGTCAGATTATCACATACGAGAGCGCAGGCAGTGATTACATGCGTAAGGTGAGTGAGTAGAAAGGCGATAACCGATGAAGGAAGCAGCGAAGAAAAAATTTACATCAAAGATGCAGAAAAAGCTGGTGGTACTGTTTATGTTTGTACTGCTGGCTTTTGCCGGGTTGAGCGTACGGTTGTTTTTCCTGGTAAAAGAGAATGAGACAAGCTATCAGAAACAGGTTTTGTCCCAGCAGATTAGTGATTCCAAAACAATACCCTTCAGACGTGGCGATATTGTGGATTCTAAGGGCACGATTCTGGCCACCAGCGAGAAGGTTTACAATCTGCAGATAGATGCGTTTATTATGCAGGAGAGAGATGCGTATCTGGAGCCTACACTTAAGGCTCTTTCAGACAATTTTCCACAGCTTGATATTTCTGAAATCAGACAGTATGTGAAGGCTCATCCGGAGTCCCGTTATTATATTGCATTGAAGCAGCTTACCTTTGACGAAATCAGTGGTTTTAAGAGTGCGCAGGCAGAAAATAGCAATATTCAGGGCGTGTATTTTGAAGAGGAATACAAGCGTGTATATCCTGGTGGCTCATTGGCTGCAGATGTACTTGGATTTACCCGTTCCGACAATGAGGGACTTTATGGTCTGGAAGAGTACTATAATGACACCTTGAATGGTACACCGGGCAGAGAGTACGGTTACCTGAACGATACCGATGAAGTGGAGCGTACGGTAAAAGCCGCAGTAAACGGTAATACTTTACATTCTACCATCGACAGCAATATCCAGAGTATTATTGAGAAGCACTTAAAGGCTTTTAATGAGACTCATAAAAATGGGGCTCAGGACGGCAACGGGGCTGAAAATGTAGGTTGTATCATTATGGAGGTGGACACCGGAGAGATTCTGGGCATGGCAAGCTATCCCACCTATGATTTGAATGATACCAAAAATACCCAGGCGCTGATTGGAAGTACCAGAATTGAGCAGTACATCAATGCCAACGGCTATACTGTTTACAGTAATACCCACACACCCATTACCCAGGAAGTTCTGGATACCATGAGTGAAGACGATGTGCTTCTGAACCTGAATAATTTGTGGAAAAACTATTGTATTTCCAATACCTATGAGCCCGGTTCCACTGCAAAGCCTTTTACGGTGGCAGCGGCTTTGGAAACAGGTAAAATTCTTCCCACAGATACCTATGAGTGTTATGGTTCCATGGAAGTTGGCGGACATACCATTAAATGTCATACCAAGGGCGGAGAGGGACTTGTAACAGTTCAGGACTCTGTGGCATGGTCCTGTAATGTGGCGCTGATGAAGATTGCAGCCAATATGGGTGCTGATGATTTTGCAGAATTTCAAAAGAATTTTAATTTTGGTCTGAAGACAAATATTGATCTGGCGGGTGAGGCAAGAACAGCAAATCTTTTGTTCCCTGCGGAGCAGATGAAAGCGGCGGATCTTGCTACCAACAGCTTTGGACAGAACTTTAACGTGACCATGATTCAGATGGTCACCGGATATTGCTCTTTGATTAATGGAGGCAACTATTATGAGCCCCATCTGGTCAATCAGATTACCAATTCCAGCGGTGCGGTGGTGGAAAACATTGAGCCCCGTGTGCTGAAGCAGACGGTATCAGAGTCTACCTCTGAACTGATCAGACAGTATACCCGTGCGGTAGTTATGGAGGAGGGCGGTTCCAGAAGAACCGGTAAAACAGCTCGTCCTGCAGGCTATGCAATCGGCGGCAAGACCGGTACAGCGGAGACATTGCCTCGTGATAATGGGCAGTATGTGGTATCCTTTATCGGTCATGCTCCGGCAGATGATCCTCAGATTGCGATTTATGTGGTAGTGGACAGACCGAATGTGTCCAAGCAGGATGATGCTAAGTATGCTACAGGCATTGTGCGTGATATTTTGACAGAGGTGCTTCCCTATCTGAATATTTTCATGACAGAAGAGCTTAGCGAGGCTGAAATCGCCGAGTTAAATGAAAAACAGCTTGCTATTACTACCATGTATGCAGAGCAGATTGAGGCGGAGCGCCTTAAGGAGCTTGAGGATGCCAAGGCTGTGATGGCACAGAGAGATGAGGGCTTGGATCCTAATATTGGTGATGATCCCGGAGAAGGTGATGTGTTGGGAGATGCACCCAACAATCCTAATTTGTCGGGAGACGATCAGATACAGGATACCGGAAACGGCCCCTAGGAAGCTCATACATCAGGATAAGTGAGACAGTCATAACCTCATAAAATTGGGAATACAGTATAAAAACCCTGTTTTATGAGGTTTTGTATGCAATACAATCATATTTATCATCGCAAGAAAATTACGGCATTGTTTTTTATTCTGTCGGCAGTATTTGTTGTTTTATTGGGAAGACTGGTATATCTGATGGTCTGGCGTGCAGATCATTATGCACAGCAGGCCACGCAGCTTCATGAGAGAGAGCGCAGCATTAAAGCTGCAAGAGGACAGATTCTGGATCGGAATGGTGTGGTTTTGGCGGATAATAAAACCGTCTGTACCATCTCGGTTATCTACAATCAGATAGAGAATCCGGAGGAAGTGATACAGGTGCTTTCCAAGGAATTGTCCATGTCTGAGGAGGACGTGCGCAAAAAGGTAGAAAAATACTCTTCTATGGAGCGCGTAAAAAGCAATGTGGATAAGACCATCGGTGACCGTATCCGGGAATATGATTTGCCCGGGGTAAAGGTGGATGAGGATTATAAGCGCTATTATCCCTATGGGAATTTGGCCAGCAAGGTGCTGGGTTTTACCGGTGCTGACAATCAGGGGATTGTGGGACTTGAAGTGGTTTATGAAGAGTATTTGGAGGGTGAGTCCGGTACTATTTTGACGGTGACGGACGCTGCAGGGATAGAAGTGGAGCGTATGGGTGAACATCGGATTGAACCTATTCCGGGCAACAATCTGCGTACCAGTCTGGATAGAAATATTCAGGAATACGCTACTCAGCTGGCGGTTCAGGCCATGGAGACCAAGCAGGCGGAGAGCGTTAGTATCTTAGTAATGAATCCCCAAAATGGAGAGATTTATGCCTGCGTAAACGTGCCGGAGTTTGATTTAAATCACCCCTATGAATTGCCGGAAGGGACGCCGGTGGATATCTCTTTCGAAGAGAAACAAGATTTGTTAAATAATATCTGGAGAAATGGCTGTATCAATGATACCTATGAGCCGGGCTCTACTTTTAAGATTATTACTGCAGCTGCCGGTTTGGAAGCGGGTGTGGTTACTCCTCAAAGCAATTTTTCCTGCCCGGGTTATATTGTGGTGGATGACAGAAAGATTCGTTGTCACAAGGTGGGAGGGCACGGTGGCGAGGATTTTGTGCATGCCACCATGAATTCCTGTAATCCGGTATTTATTACTGTGGGACTTCGCCTGGGAGTGGAACAGTATTATAGTTATTTTGAACAGTTTGGATTGAAACAAAAAACCGGAGTGGATCTGCCCGGCGAGGCAGGTACCATCATGCATAAAATGGAGGATATGGGCAATGTGGAGCTTGCCACAGTGTCCTTTGGTCAGTCCTTTCAGATTACACCGATACAGCTGCTTACTACGGCATCGTCCATCATTAATGGAGGAAATCGGGT
>JAZQFO010000112.1:0-13139 GCA_045539535.1 Acetatifactor sp. | reverse complement strand
TTGGCAAACACCGTATCCATGCCGTTTTAACAGACTAGCGATACGATAAGTACAAACCAGCTGATTCTTTTTAGTACTTCTCTTTCTCTTCTTCTCATGTACTCATTGCTTCCTTTCGTAAGATAGAATTGCTGGAAAAGGGCAAAAAAAGGCAACCAAAACACACCTAAGCATGCCTGCTTGCAACTAAACCACCGATAGATCCCGGCTTACAGCTTTGCGTCCTCACAGCTTTCAGATATGAGGTTGCCCTTTTCAGAATCCTATTGATTACTATAACACTTACTTGCGCTATTTGTCAATACTGCATTTTGATTGCTGTTATCTTTCTATTATCGCACTGTTTTTTCGGCAATATTTAGCATCTTGCCAAAGACTGCCTATATCATCCTGACCTTCGAAAGCATGCTGCAACAGCTTTGCTTTATCCATACAACTCTTTTATTAATGTACGCGTAAATAGAAACAATATAAAACAACTCAAACCAATAAGTAAACATTGCGTATAACTCAATCGAATCCTTAATTTCCTAAGTAGTTTCATCAAATCACCGGGCCCCATCACCTGCTCATATATCCCTAAAACAGCATATATACACGTAGCAAGAAACAATATTATATTTATAGCATACAATGCAATTTTTAACATTTTGTATCCCCCCTAATCCTTCCGGCTATAACTATTCACAATCCCTTGGTAAGTGTCTGTAAGCTCATCATCCGTACTCATTCCATTGATTTTCATTTCAATTTCAAATTCCATTCTATTGCGCGGACTGAAATGCCCTTCCAAAATTGAAAGCACTCCTCTAACCGCGTCTGCCTTAGTCTTCTTTAATATCTCCATAAATAAATCTTTTTGTGTTTCATCAAAGGATTGATACAACGTAATTTCATTTCTACGAAATACCGACATTCCATCATAGCCCGTAGCCATGTCGTACAACTGCCTACTGACATTTGTGCTGTAGACAACCAAGTCCTCATATAATCTTCTCGCAAAGGCTTCATTTATTGCCGCACTTTCACTCTGAGGCACTACATCCCTACCTTGAAAATCCCTCAAATTATCCAACCATGCTCTTCTTTTGAGAACCTTCGCATCATACATACATTGTTGTAATGTACAATTCAACCGTTCCTTATCACCATATTCCTTCAACCTGTCCCAAATACAAAGCGCCCCCGGCCAATTCAGGTCTTCAAGCCATTGGAATAATTCCTTCAGATAAAGTTTCAGTTCCTCATCTGTTTTCTCTGCAATAATCATTGCGCAGTTATCCCACACATTCTTGCTATACTGCAGGCAAATCGGTCTAATAAACACATGAAAACACTTTACTTCTTTGGCTAATTGGCGGCCTTTTTCTTGAATTTCTTCCGAATTATTCCAATCCAACATCTCCATTATTTCATCAATGTTAACAGACATACTGCTCCCCTTTCCGCTAAAGGATCAATCATTTTTAACCATCCTCAGAAAAACCTATCTACTATTCAGTCAAATCATCTTTATCAATACTCACACCCATAGATTTTCTCAGGTAAGGCTTTAAAAAATCGTTAAACTCATCTCTCTCAAAATACCAATAATCACAATGCCGCCCTTCTATTGTGTAACATCTCTGCTCCTCGCTCGTAATCAGTTCACAGTCTCCATTTGTATAACGTACTTTAAAAGCTAAATCTTCCGGCCCCATACAAGCAGGATCCCCATAAACGGAATAACACCTGACTTTATCAAAGTCCTCCAAAAAGACACCCACATCTTCTACATCATAAAGAATTTCCTGTTCAAAAACACCCTGTTCATTCTTCTCGCCAATCCTGATAATCTCAATCCTATTAATCTCCGACTGCTCATGCAAAAACTCGTATTCCACTTCCTCCTTACAACCGGATAACATTAACATCACCGACAGAATGTATATAAGTATCAAAAGCTTTTTCATAAATTTCCTCCCCCCATATTATGTCGGCAGCACATGCGACATGTATTGTATTATAGTTATTTCATAATCCATTTCTTCAATCTCTTTTTGGCCATTATTCTCAACCTGAACCTGCACCGTTACATATAACTTTTTGTGATCATGCAACTCGGTGTCAGTTTCGAAAAATACTCCGCCTTTCGTATGCCCCCTGAATATACCATCTTGTGGTTCACGGAAAACAGCCTCTTCTTCATCTTCTTGCGTGTAAAATATGCCTTCACTATCCCTTACACGGACACTTTTCACTATAACGTTCTCTGTTCCTGTCTGAGAATAAACATCTACATTAACTGTGTACTCCCCATGATTAGTTGCGCAAATACCAGGTACAACGACAACATTACCCACCCTGGCGAAATCTAATTCATCTAAAGTGAAATAATCTTTCTTTTCGTAATCATCTATTTTTTCAACATAAAAATCCTTATAGCTTTCTTCCAACCCTAAACTACACAACCAGAATATTAATGCTATAGATAGTGTAGTAATTACTAGTGCTTTAATGACTTTTCTTTTCACTCTGGTTCCCTCACTTTTTCGTCTTGCGGACATTTCACTAACACTATTTCCCAATCAATTCAACTCTGAATCATCACGTTTCTCTCCCTGATTAGAAACACCATTTGTAAAATATATCTTTTCACTTTCTTATGATAACATTTCCTTGTTGCACTTGTCAACATTCCCGTAGCCACATACCAAAAAGGCGTGCCTCTCGGCACGCCCTCTTCACATTTCAATTTCTCATTCTGATTAAATTACTTTCTCGCCATTGATAAACATTCTGAATTCCAGACCCAGCTGCTCGCAAGCCTTTCTGCACAGAAGCATGCGTCCCAGGAAAATCTCAAAATAGTCCATTACACTGCACATATTCAAATCCACAGTCAGATCCAGCTGCACATGGGAGCCCTTCTCGATGCTTACCAGACTCTGTTTTACCGCATAATTCACGCGGTCGTGCTGATCGTAGGTAGGGAAGTCTTCGTTGCGCACACGGCTGCTGCGCACGTCACACTTGTCCGCAATCATCAGTGCCGCTGCCACTGCGTTCACAGGGAAAGCCGTGGACTCATCGTGATTGCCGATGGCGGTGATAATGGTAGCAATATCCTCCGGGTCTGCGCCCATGTGGTCAAGAATACGGAACGCCATCACTGCGCCGGATTGTGCATGATCCACACGGTTAATCACATTGCCGATATCGTGAAGATAACCTGCAATCTTAGCAAGCTCTGCTTCTCTCTCATCATAGCCCAAAGTCAAGAGAATCCGGCTGGCATCCTCTGCCACACGGGTCACATGCGCAAAGCTGTGCTCTGTATAGCCTCTTGCCAGCAAGGACTCATCCGCCTTGCGGATATAGGTATTTATCACCGGATTATTTTTCACATCTTCAAACGTAATCTTCATAGAAATCCCCTTATTTTCCTCTCAATTTCTGAATCGCCTTCTCAGGAATCAGGCATTTACCGTGCTCCTCAAGCAAAAGCTCCTGACCGGGCTGGGCACTGTAGAGCTTACCAAACTCCATGGCCTGGATACAGGCTCTGGAGAAGCGCTCATAGGCAGCGCCGCCTTTTAAAATGCACAGATAATATCGTCCACCCATCTCATACAAAGCACTCTTAACACGCAGCGTATGGGGTAAGGCAGCTGCATAGTCCATTACATCCATAATGGACTCAAAAGCAAAAATCGCCTGCTCGGACTTAGTCGGAGACTTCACCTCTGCCGTCTGTACCGGCTCATCGCCCATAGGCGCCTCTGAAGCATCCATGGTCTGGCCTCCGGCCCCGGCTGCCGTCAACACCTGTTGCATCTGCTTCAGATAATCCACAAGCTTGCGGGCATGATCAGCCGTACCGTCATTCTCAGACAATGTCAAGAGAATCCCCTGGTCCTGCAGTACCATAATCTGCAAATCAAATGCAAACTTGGGCGGCTTATAGTCCACCTCTTTGGCTGCCTGCTCCAGAATCTCCTGAACCACCTGTCTGGCCTTGTCGGTATGGGTGATAAAATCCTTATAATCAATTTCATACGCTTCCAGCTCCTCATTGGAGAGAAAGCACTTGACTGTTTTCTCATCTACTCGTTTTATTCTCATAAAAATCACTTCCTGTGTGAATACTATATCATAAAATATATGTTTCTGCCAACCGTTTGTTTTGTTAGAATTTAATATCTACTTGATTAAATTTTCAGAAAATGGTAGAATAATTTTAAATACACCCTGAATTCATACAAATGAGGTGACCGAATGCGAATTGACGAACTGGTGCCCGATTGCAGCATTACATTTTATGTGAAAATTGGCGGCGAACAACAGCTCATTTTTGAGTCTTCTATAATTGATGTCAATCCCAAGAAAAAATTAGTGTTGGCAGAAGCCATCCTAAAGGACGGTAAGGTGCTTGCCTTTAAAGGCAATGCCATCTCTGTGGATATGGTAGCCGCACTGCCCGAAGGCAAACCCTTCTATTTCCAGAATATTTCCGTAGAACCACTGCGCCTTGCAGACAACTCGTTCTGCTATAACTTAAGCAGCGCGAAAGAGGGTATTCCCTATAACCGTCGCGGCAGTTACCGTTGCTTCATCGGTAACCCCGTATTCCTGCGCAACAGTAAGGAGATGAAGGAATACTCTGTAATCCTGCGAGATGTAAGTGTTACCGGCTTTTCCATTACCTGCGGTGAAGAAGTGGATTTGGAACTGGGACCTAACCAAATGGTGCATGTACTTTTGGAAGATTATCTGGAGGAAATTGATCAGAACTTCACCTTCCACCTGTATGGTCTGATGGTCCGCCGCCAGGAAATGGAGAACAATAAAGTACTTTACGGCTTCAAATTAAACAGCTCGGTTTCCGGACTGGAAAATTATCTGACCCAGAAAGAACGTCTCCGCATCAAGCGGAATCGCGGCAACTAGGAGGATTCGATTTATGAACCCGCATATCGACGGAATTAATCGCCGACAAGCAATTTTAACCTACTTAGAAAATAAAACCACACCTGTCAATGGCACAGAGCTTTCCAAACATTTCAATGTAAGCCGTCAGGTTATCGTACAGGACATCGCTCTTTTGCGTGCAGAGCAAAGCAATATTATCTCCACCAACAAGGGATATTTACTATTTAATCCTCAGGAGCGAAGCGGTTACAAAGCAGTGATTATGGTACGCCACAGCGCCCAGGACACCTTGGAGGAAATGCGCTCCATCGTAGATTTTGGCGGCTCCATGCTGGATCTGTTCATTGAACATGACTTATATGGAATTATCCGTGTGGACTTGGTAATCAACACCATGCAGGATGCAGAGGATTTCTGTGAGAAGCTGCGCAACAGTACCTCCCGTCCGCTGAAGGATTTGACAGAAGAGTGCCACTACCATACCATAATGGCACCCTCTGAAAAAGCCATGGAAATGATTAAGAAGGATTTAAAAGAAAAGGGATTTTTATGTGAAGAGGACTAGGCAACAATGCCTAGTCCTTTAAAATGCAATCTATTCTCCTGCTACAAACAAAACACCCAATGTACCGGGACCGCAGTGACTGGAAATAACGCCTCCCGCCCGGGTAATGAGTATTTCATCAAAATAATTCAATGATTCAAGATATGTTTTGACCTGCTCAATAGTAGCTTCCTCACAACCGGAATGAGTAATAAACACGCGGGCTTTCTCAGCCTTCAAAAGCGCCGGTTCCAAATCCTTGGCATAAGAAGTAATCACTCGACTCATGGCGCCGCGATACTTCTTGGAGCTGTGCATCTTGCCATCCTCCACCACAATCATGGGATGAAGCTTAATCGCACCACCCAACATGGCTGCCAGACCGCTGCATCTTCCGCCTCTGTGCAGATACACCAGCGTATCCACCACAAAGCTTGCTCTTACCTTCGAGACCTTGGCCTCCACATAGGCTGCAATTTCAGCTGCACCCTTGCCGGTTGCCGCCAGCTCTGCCGCCTGAATCACCATAAGTCCTATACCGGTAGAAAGATTCTGGGAATCAATCACACGAACCCGCTCTTCCACCTCCAGATCCTGCGCCGCCATCTTCATCACATTAATGGTAGAAGACATCTGGGAAGAAATCGAAAAAATGACAATCTCGTCATAATCTTTCAAATATTTCTCATACTCTGCCTTGACCTGATCCAAAGACGCTGCAGAAGTCTTAGGTGTAGCATTATTAGCATCAGACCATTTGTAGATTTCGTCCGGTGTGATAGAACGACCGTCCTCATATTCCTCTTCTCCCAATACAATATGCAAAGGGATGACAGAAATATCATATTTTTCCAATAAATCCTGTGATAAATCACAAGTACTGTCCGCAAGTATTTTAACCATTTTGTATCCTCCGTTGTACTGTTGATACTAGAGAATATCGTACCTTTTTCGAGGGGATATGTCAATATTTACTGACTCTTCTGTGTCATTAAAAATCGTGGGGCACCGCCATATTCAATCTCCCCCTGATAATATGCAATTCCATCCCCACAATAAATAATACATATATCACACCCCTCTGCGTCTAATGCTGCATCCCTCAGAGAGCGCTTTCCTATGTAATGCATGCCAATATAATACACCTCTTTGGCACCACTTTGTTGGAACAAAAATTTCTCCAAAGCTTTTGCACCCATATAATCCAGAGGTTGCAGACACTCCTGTTTAAAAAGGGTATAATCGCACAGGCGCATAAATGCTACTTTATCTCTTTTTCTGGGACTTCCAAGCTCCCAAATAAGACGTTCCTGTTTACTTTTTACAATGAAATTTTTAATGATTTCTATTTCAATTTCTTTATCATTCATTTTCTTCAATCACTACTTCTCTACACAGAATATGTATTTCATCTTGTTATTGTTTTTTCCGGTCCACTCGTTTCCTCTTTTTTTCAAGCTCCACCAGTTGACGAATCTCATAAACTTTACCACAACTAGGACATTCAAAATAAATGGTAATGAACTCCACATCACCATACAAATAAGTATCTATACCATAAAAATCATAGTTTTTCGCTTCCTCTGATTCAGAATTAACCACTACCGAACGCTGCTTCTTCTCTAGTATATTTCCACATTCAAAACAGGTATGTTTACGATGCAGAAACAAAGGTCCACAGCTACTTTGTATACTATATCCCTGACTCATATTTTAATCCTCCACCACATGGATTTCACCCAACGCAAGCTACTAATATGCCCCCCATATGACATTTTTCATTTGCCCTTTACCCATTTTTCTCCACATCAAATCAATTCTTCTATAATTTGAATAACTGTATATTTCTCATCATAACTAATATAAAAATAATATCCGTCCTCTGTATAATGCTCGGAAACACGCGGCTCATTGATACCTGTATAAAGGAAAAGATATCGTCCATCCGGATCAATTTCCTGAACATCCTCCAATGTTTGACCTAGGGATATATCTGCTAACTCCGACCTCGGTTGGGACAATTTATATGTATGACTAAATACATGTTTACCCTCGGTATCAAAATACAGAACCGCCACCTCTGTCTCTCCAAGATAAGATACCCGGTAGCCAATATTATCCTCACGGACACACTCTATCGGATATAAAGCATCCAACTCTTCCATCGTTCCTTGCAAGGCTGAAATTTCTTCCAGCTGCTGCGCGCTATATTTCAAGGATACCACATCCATCAGCGTTCGATCAGATGGAACAATTTCCACATCCACTTCGGATGGCAATTTGTCCTGCTCCACATCTTGTTGACAACCTGACAACATCAACAACATACATAATATAAAAGTACACAATAATCTCTTTTGCATATGATTCATACCTTACTCCCAAATCGACTCATCGCTTAACTCAATTTCAAAAAGTACTAACTCACTTCCACCAAATCTCATAACTATGTATTTTCCATCTTCTGTCGGAAATTCACAAATTCCTCCGTATCCGGTCATTCCCATTTTTATTACCGGCGCAATTAAATGCACATCATAAACCGTGGACTCTCCAATTGTAACAGATGCAAAATCATCCATAGTATAATATTCTTTTGTATATCTCTTTACTATCTTAAATCCACACAACAAAAAACCGACAATTAAAGTTGCAAGGATTAATCCAATAATAAGCTTTTTATATCTTCCGTATTTCATGCCTTATTGCTCCTCATTTCTCCATGAAACAAACATAATGCCCTGCAGCATATACCACACAACTCTTTTTTATGATAAACCTTCGTTTTGCAACTGTCAAGGATTGCCTATAACCATTTCTATACCCCGTAGCAAACCACCGACATGCTACACTCCTCTGCCTCCGCCGCCAAGCATACCGGGAAACCTTTGATTTGAATATCTTGAAAAAGAAACTCCGGGCCATCCTCCTGGAACCCAAACACTATCCCGTTCACCAATAACGCCACCTTTTTACGGTTGCTGTAAACCATTACCCGATAGCCTCCTTCCGGCTGTCTGGAAAGGCTTTGTACACAGATGTAGATAAAAGGTTCCGTGCTCCATTTGGCTTTAAACCGATAAAAAGTATCTGTGGGGAGGCCCTTTCTATCAAAAAGTGCACCGCCCGGACAGACAGTTGCCTCTTCTGAAAACGTCCACTGGCGGGCAGTCCGTACCAGAAGTCCCTGACGATCACAACATTCCTGAAATCGGATAGCTTCCTGCTCTGACATTCCTTCCAAGGTGTCAAATACAAGTGTGTTCGCTCCCATTTTGACCAGACTGTGCAGGCGTTGTTCCAGTGCTGCCCAAAACACTCGCTCTCCCTTGCCTCCAAGTGCACCCACAGAAGAATAATGCACACATTTGGGGACAAAGGCGCGATGGTTTAAAAAACATCCTTTTCCCGGGATTTCCTCAATGGTGCGCAGTGCCAACCACTGACAATCCAATAGCATGGAACCGGAAGAACATTCCCCATACAACTCCAGCCGATATAAATAGGGCTTCTCTGCACCCTCCCACAAATGTGGGTGCAGAAGCTGTATGACGTAGGGCTCCTCTTCGTCCACACGCCGGACAGCCTGAAACACCAAGGCATCTTTTTCATCCCACAGATACAATACAAAGGTATCAACCTCTTTCCCCTGCCATTCAGGCAGTAAAAGCTCCACATTCGCCCTGCCGTTTTGAATATCCATGGATTTGATTTGAACAAATGCACCTGATATGCTAGATTTCATCCCACTCTCCCTGTTCGCGACGTCTGCGCAGAGTTGCCGCATTTTGCTCTACTACACGCTTCGTCAACGGATAGAATTTCAACATAATAAAAAATACAATCAAATAACAAACTGCAGGCACCAGTGTTGCCACAGAATAAATTCGTTCTGACACCTCTGTGGTTTGCATGGGTGCATCGGATACATAACCAATAGCAGTTAATGCAAATCCGCCTACACCACCGGCCAGCGCCTGCCCCAGCTTCCTGGCAAAGGAATAAATGGCATAGACCGTACCGTCTTCCCGCTTGCCGGTCACCACCTCCTGATGGTCAATAATGTCTGTAATATATGCCCAAATAATCAGGTTAAAGAATCCCACGCCCAGATTGGCAATAAAATACAGCACCATAAATACTGCAATGCTTTCCGTGCGCACCATAAAAATAAACAAGTACGCCACCCCTGCAAACAGCATGGAAAATACACCTGCTTCACGTTTGCCCAGCTTTACGGCAATCTTGGACACAAAGGGAGCCAACAACAAGATTCCGGCCACACCCACCAGATTCAGCGCTGCCATGGCCTTGGCATTGCGAAAGTAATCCAAAAACAGATAATTGTTCATGGCCTGTCCGATTAACGTAGCCAACAGCAGCACCAATGCAGCTGCCACTAAAGACAACAGAGGGCGGTTGTGCAGCAGACTTTTTACCAGTTTCTTGCCGGCACCTTTTTCCTTTTGGCGGGAAGGAAATGTGACACGCTCTACACAAAGCTTATAGCACAGCAGATAGCAAATAATGGCACACACCCCAAAGGCAACTGCCATGAGACTCATCCGCACAGGGTCCACAACCTGATTGCCCGCCTCATCCTCCGCAAAAACCAAAAGAGGCCCCAAGGTGCCGATAATCAAGGTTGCCAAATTGGCTCCCACTCCACGATAGGTGGACAAAGAAGCCCTGTCTCCACCATCCGAGCTGATGACGGAAGCCATGGAACCATAGGGAATGTTAATGGCCGTATAACAAAAGCTTCCCCACAAAAGATAGGTAATCACCACATAAATCAATTTAGCAACATAAGACCAATCCTTTACAAAATAGGCATACATCAAAGTACTGGCCAGTGCCACCGGCACGCACATCCTGCGTATCCAGGGCCGAAACCGCCCATCCTTAGCCGGCTGCAAATTGTCCACCAGCCTGCCCATGGTTACATCCGTAAAGGCATCTACCACTCTGGCCGCCAGAAACAAACCTCCCACCACAGCTCCGCTGATTCCAAGGACCTTAGTATAAAATACCATCAGATAACTGCTGGCAAAGATAAAGGTAAAATCATTGCCTACATCACCGAACATATATCCCAATTTATCTCTCAAACCAAAGGGTCTTTCTTCTCTCACAGCACACTCTCCTACACGTTTTGAATCCAGTCAATAATAGAAATGGATATATTTTAAATATAGTGTGCCGAAAATGGGATGAGATATTCACAAAACTTTCTTTTTGTGAGAGAATGGCTGTGGTATGATAAGCAGACCATTATGCTAGGTCACAGCCTTTGCCATCCGGAATACTTATCTTTGAAAAGAAATTTACAAGGAGTTATTATGCAGATTACGTATTTAGGGCATAGTGGATTTTTAGTTGAATTTCATGACTGTTATTGCATCTTTGATTATTATGTGGGAAAGCTTCCTAAGCTTTCTTTGGATAAGCCTGTGTTTGTGCTGGCCAGCCATTTTCATCCGGATCATTACAATCCTGCGGTGTTTGAACTTTTGATGGCGCAGTATATAAGAGAGATTCACGGTATTTTTTCCAAAGATATTTCTTTCAGACGAAGCCCACACAAGCTCCCCATATCCTTTGCTTCCCTGAATATTGTCACGTTCCATCAGACCTACGAGCTACCCTGCAACATAACCTTGGAGACACTTTTGTCTACGGACTGCGGTGTGGCGTATTTGTTAAAACATGACGATTGTGTCATATATCATGGCGGAGATTTGAATGATTGGAGCTTTGATCAGACAAGCGATCTGTATGATGCACAGAAAAATAAGCAGATGCGCGGCATGTATCGCCACGAAATCGATATTCTGGCGGACCTTCTGAAAGGACAGCCCTTGGATGCTGCTTTTCTTCCCCTAGACCCCAGGCAGGGTACCATGGCTGACCATGGAATGTCCTACTTTTTAGAGAAAATAGCAACCAAAAAAGCTTATCCCATGCACTATTGGGATAAGCCTGAAATCATTGATTTATTCTTGGAAAAACATCCTCAATATAAAGATATCGTGGTAAACCCACAAGCCTGATTGGCTGTACACATATCCTAACCTGCCAGCGAACGAATCTTAGGGAACAGCTTTCTAAGGACCAGATAAACAAGTCCGCCCAACAGACCTCCTGTCAGGTTCAAAATCACATCATCAATATCCACGGATCTGCCGATGAAAAGCTGAACAAACTCGATGAATATGGGCAGCATTAATGACGCAAATGTCACTTTAAATACTGACTGGAATTTACGCCATAAAAGCGGCAAGCCCAGTCCCCAAGGCACAAACATCAATATATTACCCAGAATATTCACTGCCATGCGATCCGTGCCGGGGGCATACTTCATGTAATTGCGAATGGTTTTAAAAGGTACGAAATTCACACCAATACCGCTTTGCAGACGCTCCCATGCTTTACCCGGCGTATCCGCCTTCATCCAGCTGATGCCATTGTCCTGAAAGGTCAGAAACAAAAGTCCAAACATGAATACCACAAAAAAGCCCATCACCGCTTCTCTGGATACACTTCGCTTGGCTCCCCGCCGCTTGACCCAGATAACTCTGGCAATACAATAGAGCGGAAGAAACACTGCCATTATGCAAATCAAACTAACAATATAATATCCTGACATTTGTGTCGTTAATTAGCTCCTTCATTCCACTGCAGCCTGTGAAGCTCCCCTTCACGCTGCATACTTTTAAAATCATTCTGGCGCAAGGCTTCGTAGAGTACAATTGCCACAGCATTGGACAAATTCAGCGACCGAATCTCCGGCAACATGGGGATACGAATACAATGCTCTTCATTTTCCACCAGAATTTCTTCCGGAATCCCTGCACTCTCCTTGCCAAACATAATAAAATCATCCGGTCCGAATTCCACCTCAGAATAGGTATGTTTGGCCTTGGTAGAAGCCATCCACAGCTTTGCACCGGGATACTTCTTATATTCCTCCAAAAACGCCTCATAATTCATATGCTGATGCAAATCCAGCTTTTGCCAGTAATCCATACCGGCGCGCTTAATTTCTTTCTCCCCCAGGCGAAAGCCCAAAGGCTCAATTAAATGCAGACTTGTGCCTGTTGCCACACAAGTCCGCCCAATATTGCCGGTGTTCTGGGGAATTTCCGGTTGATGTAAAACAATATGCATGTTATTTCTCCTGCTCTGCACGAAGTCTTTCTACGAATCTCTTCAGTCTGCCGATGGCAAGTTTCAGATTATCAAGTGAGTATGCATAGGAAATACGCAGGAAGCCTTCGCCACTGTCACCGAACGCGGTGCCGGGTACTACGGCAACCTTCTCCTCCTCTAAGAATCTGGTGGCAAACTCATCACTGGTCATGCCAAATTCCTTGATGCAGGGGAATACATAGAATGCGCCGTAGGGCTCAAAGCATTCCAGTCCCATCTCTTTAAAAGCATTCATCAGAAAACGTCTGCGCTGATTGTAGGCAGCACGCATCTGTACGATGTCCTCATCACCGTTTTTCAAAGCCTCCACCGCCGCATACTGGCTGGTAGTGGGTGCACACATAATCGCAAACTGATGAATCTTGGTCATCTGTGCAATAATCTCCTTGGGTCCGCAGGCATAACCCAGTCTCCAGCCGGTCATGGCGTAGGACTTGGAAAATCCGTTGATAACAATGGTTCTCTCCTGCAT
>JAZQFO010000111.1:0-6125 GCA_045539535.1 Acetatifactor sp. | reverse complement strand
TGCCATATAATCCAAAGCTACCTCAATAATGTTCTGGCGCACCTTCTCAGGATTTTCAATGTTATCCGTAAGAGCCTGCGCATCTGCAATCATAATATATGTGTTCTTGTATTCTCCTGAATTCTGCAGCTCTACTCGTCTGCGAAGAGAACCCACATAATGTCCTACATGAAGTCTTCCGGTAGGTCTGTCACCGGTCAAAATAATCTTATCCATTTGATACCCTCGTTTTATATTCTTTATGGTAAATAACACCTTTTGAAAGTATAACACATTTTGGGAAATTAGTACAGTAAAAACTCATTACCGGGCAAATTAAAGAGTCCGATTGCAGCCTCTCGCAACCAGCGCTGGTCACGAAAGCGAAAAGGCCATCTCTGCCGAGATAGCCCTTTTGCTTAATGTTTAATCTTCATTTAACTTTCTGTTATATAGTCCCTATGCCTACTTATACAGTGGTCTTGGCTCCGCACTTCTTACAGAAATGTACACCCTTATCAACAGGATTACCACACTGAGGACAAACCGCCGCCGGTGCTGCTGCAGGTGCAGGCTGTGCTACTGCAGGTGCGGGCTGTGCTGTCGCGGGTGCAGGCTGTGCTGCCGCGGGTGTAGGCTGTGCAGGTGCTGCAGGCGCTTCCTTAGTCACTGCCACGCCGGCACCTCTCAAGGACATATACTTCCATGCTTCCATAATGGCAAATACCAGATAGCAGATGCACTTTGAAGCCGCAAGCATATAAGCAAGATTATTGTAAATATTGTTATAGCCGGACTCATTGGACAAAATAATACGAATCAGATAATCCAACGCATGCAACGCACCTTGCAAAATAGCAAATATTCCAAACAGCATAAGTGCGCGCTTAGCTGCATCCTTGACATACTGTTCCTTCTCAAACAAAAGAACAAATATAGCCAAACCAACAAATACAACAGAATCTACCAATCCTGCCGCAAAAATCAATGCTACCAATAAGGAATCAGGAATTCCCAGCTTTGTTGTCTTAATCACAGCAATTCCTCCTTATGCACTCAACTCATTCTTGGTACCGCAGTTCTGACAGAAAACGGCATCGTTCTCCAGCACCTCACCACAGGTACTGCATTTTCTCTGTGCAGGCTCCTCTGCCTCAGGCTCCTCAGGCACCACCATGCTCTGCTCATCAAACTTCTCACCGCACATATTACAGAAACGGCTCTCCAAAGTAACGATGTGCTCACATGCCTGACACTTCTTCTTGCCCTGCTGCGCCAAATATCTGATTTCGAGATTCTTCTTCTCAGTGTTAATCTGCTCAACCTGAGCAAACAACTCCTGCATTTCCTCGTCATCAATTTTCAGCTTATAATTCTTGTTATAGTACGCCTTACCAATCTTTAAGTAAAGTACACTCAGTCTCTCCTCAAATTTGCCTGATACGCGACTATCAACTCTTGCTCCCATACTTTCTTTCCTCCTCATCCAATACATTAGTATTTCGCAACTACCTCTAGAGTACCATATACCATTTTCAATTTCAAGCATTACTTGTCCCAAAATACCAAATAAAGCACAAAGAACCCTTTCAATCCAAGATGTTCTTTGTGCTTTATTACCAAAAACCCTCTTTACAAATTAACTACTTTGCCCATAAACACAATCTGCTCCTGAACCTCATCATAAATCACGAAAGCAAAGGGACGATCCAGGTATACCTGCTTTTCTTCTCTGGCTACAGGCATGGAGGTTGTACACATATCCAAGGTAATCGCTGTTACCGCTGCAGCTTTGGTGCCTTCCTCATCCAATTCCAACTTGGTCTTCTGAATAATGGAAGAAATATATGTCACTTCATTGTCCTTCATCTCCACAAAACCGCTCATATCAGACTGTTCCTTATCAAATACAGTCTGTACACCCTGTGCCTTCATAACCTCTGCAACCTTGTCTGCAGTCGTCTCGAAATTCAGCTTAGGCATAATCGCCTGCACATCATAGGCCGTTGTCTCACTTTCCAGCAACGTCTCCACATCCAGTTCGGATAAAGTAAATTCTCCGGTTTCCTTGGGAAGAATGCCTATAAACCGCATGCCGTTCTGATAATCCTTGGCAAATGCTGTAGCCTGGTCATTCTCATAATATGTAGTCAGCTTGTCCCGAAGCATCTCCTGCTCTGTCTCATTGCCCTGAAAATCCGTAAATGTATGCGTGGTCATTCCCCACTTTTCTCTCCATGGAGATTCAAAGTACAACGAATTAATAAGCACCGCCACTGCCTCATCGGAAAAAGATTCCTCTTTTACCACTTCAGGAATCAAGCCATGGGTTTTCTCATCACACCATCCGTTAATGCGCTTCACAGTCTCAGGCAGCTGACCTTTATCAAAGCTTACGGATTCAATCTCTGCATTATACTGCTTTTGAACCTGATCCACATAGGCCCCTAACAACTGACGATTATCCTTTATCCAAACAGAATTAGCAAGCTCATAGGCCATCTTATAGCGTCCAAAACTATTTTCTCCAACCGGATCCGCATTCAGCCCTTTTGCATATTCCATGTATTGCGCCGCAAATGCACCGTAGTCCTGCGTTCCAAGATAATTGTCCAGTTCCTCTTTCGTCTGTCCCACCGCTCCTTCAGCTACCAATCCCAACGCCATATCCAGGGAAAGGGGACTAACCATCATGTTGTTCACACCGTTCATCTCATAAACCATATCTGCCAGATAAGCGGCTCTTTCATATCTTCCCGTAAGTTCCACCTGCTCAAACTCCTTTCCGGGTGTTTGCTCACCCTCACCGGACTCATCCTCGCCTGTATTCTGCTCAACATTTCCCACAGGATTCTCTATCACTTCCGGTTCCTCCAAAATCACAGGTCTGGATGTGCACCCGGCAAGCATTGCACTGCACATACAAAATATCATCCACGCTTTAACTGTTTTATTCTTCATAACAATTACCTCCTCTCTACTCTATAAGACGACGACGATTCCTGCAAGTTTCTTTTTTTGACAAAAAATTTGTGCCAATTCGTTTATTTGTGTCTATGGACTACACTCAGTCGATTGAGGCCACATACACACAAACACAAATAAACGAATTCGTATAAACATTTTACGCAAAAACAAAAGTTAAATCTCGTTTTAACTGTATATTTTATGTAAAAAACACACAATATAAAGCAATAAAAATCAAAAAATAGAAATCGAAAGGAATCATCTATGCGCAAAATCATCCCCCTAAATCATGGCTGGCAGTTTACCAAAACTCCCTATGCCGAATTAAATAACACCCGCATTTCTTGGGAAAATATATCTCTCCCACACACCTGGAATGCTATTGATGGTGCCGATGGCAGTGCCTACTTTCGAGGTGAATGTTGTTATCAGACCACGCTTAACCCCACTGCCCTGACAACAGATGCTCCTTTGTGTTGCAGCAAGGTTCTGCTGCGTATTCCCGCCCTGTCCCTTCGCGGAGAGGTCTATGCAGACACCAAGCTCATGGGCAGCCACGAAGGCGGTTACTCTGCCTTTGTGGTGGATATTACCGAACCCTTTATGGCAGCAAAGGCGGCCGGTCAGACCATGGAGCTGACTATCACTGCTGATAACCGCAATGCCAGCCACATTTATCCCCAAATGGCGGACTTTACCTTTTATGGAGGTCTTTACAGAGGCGTAGAATTGATTCTGCTTCCCAAGGTTCATTTCGAATCTGCCCCCTATGCAGCCAAAGGTCTTACCGTGTCCAGCGAACTGACGGAATGCTTTAAGGAAGCCATTCTTTATGTTCACAGCCATGTAAATACAGACTCGGAGGACTACACCATCCGTTATCAGATTGTAGACAGGGATGGCAGTATTGTGGCTGAAAGCTGGCGCCCCGCCGTTGACACACACACGGAGATTTTCCTCCATGCACCACATCTGTGGCAGGGTGTGGATGATCCTTATCTATATCGATGCACAGCTGCTTTAGTGTACCGTAATGAAACCGTGGACCAAATTTCTACTACTTTTGGTATCCGCGATTTCTATGTAGATTCAGAAAACGGCTTTTTCCTAAACGACAAGCCTATGATGCTACGAGGTGTCTCACGTCATCAGGATTGGCTTTACGAAGGCTACGCTCTGACCCGGGAACAGCACTTTCGCGACGCCTTTCTCATCTCTGAAATCGGCGCCAACACAGTACGACTTGCCCACTACCAGCACAGCGAGGATTTCTATGATGCCTGCGATGAGTACGGTTTTATTGTCTGGGCAGAAATTCCTTATATCAGCACCCAGAGCGAAGACCCTGCTGCCCATGAAAATGCCCGTAATCAAATGAAAGAATTAATCTATCAGAATTACAACCATCCCTGCATCTGTTTTTGGGGCATATCCAACGAAATTACCATCGGTGGTGAAAAACCGGGTGTGGTGGAGAATCACAAAGACCTTAATAATCTTATTAAGGAAATCGATCCCACCCGACTTACCACCATGGCACATGTAAGCATGCTTCCCATGGATAGTGCACTTCATGGTATCACAGATGTGGAAAGCTACAACCACTATTTCGGCTGGTACGGAGGCAGCTATGACTATAACGAAAAATGGCTGGATGAATTTCACGAAAAATACCCCGACATCTGCCTTGGACTGTCCGAATATGGCGCAGAAGGTATTATTACCTACCAGCCGGACGAAGCAAAATGTCGGGATTATTCCGAAAAATATCAGGCCGAATATCATGAGCATATGGCCAAGATTCTCATGGAACGCCCCTATTTGTGGAGCACCCATGTATGGAATATGTTTGATTTTGGCTGTGCTGCCAGAGATGAAGGCGGTGTGGCAGGCCGCAACAACAAGGGACTTGTCACCATGGACCGTCAGATTAACAAGGAAGCCTTTTACGTTTACAAAGCATATTGGAGCAAGGACCCCTTTGTCTATCTGTGCGGAAGACGTTACGCCCGCCGAAGCGGCAACACCACCGCTGTCAAAGTATACTCCAACCAGTCCCAGATAAGCCTGTACGTGGATGGAGAACTTTTTGGCACCAAGGTGGGCAGCCGGGTATTCCAGTTTGAGAACGTGCCCCTTACCGGAGAATTCACCTTCCTCACCGCCGTGGCAGACGGATGCAGCGACAGCATTACCTTGGAGAAGGTAACCAAGAAACCGGACATCTACACCCTTCCCGTGGACGAATCCGAAAAAGAAGGTGTGACTAACTGGTTTGAGCAGATTGAAACCATTGCCAGCGATGCCCCAATGGAATTTTCCGCCACCCATTTTTCCGTGTATGATAAGGTAAAAGATATTCTTGCCCACGAGGACGCCTATCAGATTCTAAGCGGTGCCCTCTCCACCATGACAGGCATGAAATTGAACAAATCCATGCTAAACATGCTTCAGGACCAGACGCTGGCAGATATGGCTGATATGTTCAAGGCCATGGGTAACAACAAAGCTCCTGACAATGCACTGCAGATTATCAACGCAGAGCTCAACAAGATCAAAAAGCCCTACAACCATTAAGCCCTACGGTCCTTCCAAAGTCGTCCTGCAATGACAATGCATTCATGGGCCAGCAGAGGAAATGCCGCCAAAATCATAAGCATAAACCATTCCCGGCCGGAAAGTCTCACCGTGCCAAAAGCAGACACCAGAAAAGGAATGCGGGTCACAGCAACTTGCAGCGAAAGTCCGATTGCCATCGCCAGAAGCATCAAAATATTTTCTCCCGGCTTCATCCCCAGCACAGAGCGACCGGTATCCCGCATTCCCAAGGCATGAAACAGCTGCGACACCCCCAGCACCGTAAATGCATAGGTCTGGGAGGTGGCCAGCACCTCTCCCTCTGCCAAAAGCTCCCCCATAGAAGCCAATGTAACCGCTCTGCCGGCGGCCTCCAACATGGTATAGGGCAACATAAAATATGCCACCAGACTGATTGCACCAATTAATAATCCATAAAAGCAGGTACATGCAAGCCCACCCCGCGCAAACAGACTCTCCTTGGCCTTTCTCGGCATATTTTTCATAAGACTCTTACCATCATTTTTGTCCACCCCAAGTGCCAATGCCGGCAAGGAATCCGTAATCAGATTTACCCACAAAATATGACTGGACTTTAAAGG
>JAZQFO010000110.1:0-4835 GCA_045539535.1 Acetatifactor sp. | reverse complement strand
GGATATGTGCCTGGTACACACGACTGATGGGGAAGGTATTGACGATGCGCTTGTGGCTCCTTTGCATGGCCTCCGCATCGTGCTTGTAAAAGGGACTTCCCTGCTGATTCACCATGATACCGTCCTCTCGCAGGGCATTATAGCAGATGCCGTAAAACTCCTTTGTAAAGTAGCCTTCCGACGGTCCGAAGGGGTCATTGGAATCCACAATAATCAAGTCATATTCATTCTTACAGCGTCGGATGAAACGCAACGCATTATCAAAATAAATATGGACTCTGCTATCGTCCAGACGACTGGCATTTTCCGGCAGGTAGGCCCGACAGGCCTCTACTACCTGTGGGTCCATTTCCACCAGGTCAATCCGTTTGATACTTTCATACCGGGTCAGTTCCTTTACCACACCTCCATCTCCCGCACCGATGACCAACACATCCTGAATATTCGGATGCACGGACATGGGCACATGGGTTATCATCTCATCATAAATAAATTCATCACGCTCCGTCAGCATTACGTTTCCATCCAACACCAGCACCTTGCCAAACTCCGGCGTCTCCAAAATATCAATCTGCTGGTAATCACTTTTCCTGGAATACAGATGTCTGTTTACCCGGATACTGTGCTTCACATCCGGTGCATGATATTCACTAAACCATAACTCCACTTCTTTTTCCTCCTCACACCAGTACGTTTAAATGCTGTATTTCCGGGTCCTCAGGTCCCGTCATGGAACAGCCCTTCACACGAGCATACTCGATATAATCTAAAATCTCCTTGGTAATCCTCTCCCCCGGTGCCAGGATGGGTATCCCCGGCGGATAGCACATGACAAACTCACTACAAACCATGCCGGCGCTTTCCCGGATGGGTACACTTTTTTTCTTGGCATAAAAAGCCTCCTGAGGGCTGGATACCACCTCCGGGTCGATATATTCCTGACTGAGCAAACCGCTGCTATCCTTCTGGAAGCGGCGCTGTATCTCCGCCAGGGCACTTACCAGACGCTCCAGCTCCTGAGGTCTGTCTCCTATGGAAAGATATGCTAAGATATTACCGATATCTCCGAACTCTATCTGGATATCGTACTCGTCCCGCAGGATATCATATACTTCGATGCCTGCCAGACCGATGTCACGGGTATGTACACTGAGCTTGGTGGGGTCAAAATCATAAATCGAGTTACCGTTGACCAGTTCCCTGCCAAAAGCATAATACCCGCCGATTTCGTTGATTTCCTCCCGGGCATACTCCGCCATTTGGATGACCTTTTCAAAAACCTCCCGTCCTCGAAGTGCCAGATTTCGTCTGCTGATATCCAGACTGGACATGAGCAGGTAGCTTCCCGAAGTGGTCTGAGTCAAATTGATGATCTGTCGCACATGCCCCACATTCATATGAGGGCCTATGAGGAGCAGGCTGGACTGGGTGAGACTGCCGCCGCTTTTATGCATGGATACCGCCGCCATATCCGCTCCTGCCGCCATGGCCGATATGGGCATATTCTCCCCGAAGTAAAAATGGGTACCGTGAGCCTCATCCGCCAGACAATACATGCCCGCATCATGAGCCATTTTTACAATGGCCTTTATATCACTGCAAATCCCATAATAGGTAGGATTATTTACAAACACTGCCACTGCATCGGGATGCTTCTCGATGGCCTTAGCCACCTGCTCCCGTTGCATTCCTAAAGAAATTCCCAGTCTATGATCCACCTCCGGGTTCACATACACCGGCACCGCCCCGCAAAGAACCAGCGCATTGATAACACTGCGGTGTACATTTCGGGGCAATATAATCTTATCCCCCCTTTTACAGGTGGAAAGAATCATACTCTGTACAGAGCTGGTAGTACCTCCCACCATCAAAAAAGCATGAGCCGCTCCAAAGGCCTCCGCTGCCAACTGCTCCGCCTCCTGTATGACGGACACCGGGTGGCACAAATTATCCAAAGGCTTCATACTGTTAACATCGATGCTGACACATTTTTCTCCTAAGAACTCCGCCAGCTCCGGATTGCCCCGTCCGTGCTTATGTCCCGGCACGTCAAAGGGTACCACCCGCATCTGCCGAAAGGTCTGCAGAGCTTCATAAATAGGTGCTTCATTTTGATTTAACATAAGGTTCCTCCTAATTCACTCTCGTTCACCTCGCGCCTTCGCAAAGTCGTGCCTTCGGCACTTTCTCGTTACTTCGTAACTAACTTTGCTCATGAAGCGGCGCTCTCCTCGTCAGAGCCCATAGCCCAATAATTATGCCAGCATATTTTGGGGCTACCGGCTCTGACGGGTGAACTAAAAAAGCACAAGCTGTTCAACACAACTTGCGCTCCATTCATCAACTATTATTCCTATTTCGGCAAATATATCGGGCACTTGTCCCGACTGACACTTTACCTCATTAAAGTTTGCAGATGAATCTATAGGATTTCAGAGTCTATATAGCAACAATACTTTTACTACTCTTATTGACCGTTTCACAAGTTTGTGCAGATGCACATTTCGGTTATAAAGTAACCAACTCAGAAATTTGAGCTTTTAACTCAATCAATAAGGCGGCAAGCCGCCAATCGGCAGTGGACCCGGCTGTCCGTATGGCCTCGACTCCTACCGGAGTGGTCCGTAAAAATTGCTTGGAAAGACTCTGTCAAAGATTCATTCCACAGACATTTATAAATGATTTATAGGGAAATGTCAACCATTTTTTATCGACAATTTACAAGAAAACGTTATCAATTTTATTTGACGCAACTTCCTAATTGTCGTACAATATAGCATAAGAAAATAAAATTATCAAAATAAAAAAGAGAGGATTACAACTGTGAAAAAAGCATTCTTTTTAACCGGAGACTACTGGCATCATGCCGATACCATCGAACCTTTGGTAGATGTACTATTTGACAAGGATATTTGGCAGGTGACCTTTTCTGAAAATCCGGCAGATATGCTGTCTACGGAGGATTGGGACCTGATTCTTACCTTCAAAGACCCTATCGAAAACGACCAAATTCCTACCCCCGTATGGTGTGATGAGGAATGGACAAAAACTTTATTTGCAAATGTACAGGAGAAGGGCATCGGTCTCATGATTCTTCATGCTGCCCTGACAGATATGGAAGCTAACCATCCTATCGTCACCGATATGATTCAGTCCATGTTCATTACTCACCCCATGCAGTGTCCCGTGACATTGAAGCCTATATGTGACCATCCCATTACAGAAGGTATTTCTGAATTCACCTTCCCGGAAAACGATGAGCATTATGTGATGAAAATGAATGCGGATGCAGATGTTATCATGCTGGCAGAAACCATTTCGCAAAACGGTACCCAGCCCGGCATGTGGGTCAAGGAATCCGGCAAGGGAAGAATCTGCTGCATTACACCCGGGCATACAACCAATAACCTTCTTTGCGAAGAATATGTAAAGCTTATGAAAAATGCAATCAACTGGTGTATTAAACAATAGGAGACCATACTATGACTGAAAAAGAGAAAGCCGCAGCAGGCTATTTGTACAATCCCAATTATGATATGGAGCTCCTTGTGGACCTCCACAAGTGTAATGACTTATGCCACGAATTTAATCAATTGCGCCCTTCCCAGCGTGTGGAACAGGAAAATTTATTAAAGCAGATTTTTGCCCAAATGGGACAAAAGGTTTGTGTAAATACCCCCTTTTGGTGCGATTATGGATACAACACCACTGTAGGCAATCATTTCTACGCCAATCACAACTGTCAGATTCTGGATGGTGGCAAGGTCACCTTTGGAGACAATGTATTTATCGCTCCCAATTGTACCTTCACCACTGCGGAGCATGCCTTAGATGTAGAGCAGCGTAACGAAGGGCTGGAGGTCGCTCTGCCTATTACTGTAGGTAACAATGTATGGATTGGTGCAGGCACCATCGTACTGGGTGGTGTGACCATCGGTGACAATACGGTTATCGGTGCCGGAAGCGTGGTAACCAAGGATATCCCCTCCGGGGTAATTGCTGTAGGCATTCCCTGCAGAGTCCTTCGCGAAATCACGGAAGAAGACAAGAATAAATATCCTACTTATCAAGGATAATCACAATCATCATTCAACGGAGGTATTGTTATGACACAGAAGAAAGCCATCCCCGCACCCTTTACAAAGGGTATCAACTTCACAAACTGGCTGGAGTACAAAAGAGCTGATTTGATTGACCCTGATTACTATACCAAGCAGGATTTTCTGAATGCCAAGAAGCTTGGATGTGACTGTATCCGCCTTCCCATTCATTTTGAAGAGATTTGCGAAGGCATTGCCGATTATACAATTCCAGACAATATTTTTGCCATCTTGGACAAGGTGGCTGCTTGGGCAGAAGAGTTAGAGCTTTATGTGATTTTTGATTTCCACAATGCTACCCACGCAGAGTCCCAGACTTCCGCAGAGGTGGAAAATCTGCTGACTCCTTTATGGACACAGATTGCTTCCCGCTACAAAGATGCATCCAAGTATTTGATTTATGAATTGATGAACGAGCCCCACGGCATCGAAGTGCCTCTTTGGAACGACATCATTGGTCGTGTATTTAAAGTGGTGCCCAGCTTCGACCCCAACCACTATATTATTGCCGGTGGCGCGGATTGGAACAGCTTCGCTGCCATGAGAACCTTGCCTGATTTCCAGGATGACAAGGTGATTTACACCTTCCATTTTTACGACCCCCATACCTTTACTCACCAGGGTGCCTCCTGGTGCCATATGGAGCGTGTGATTCACATTCCTTTCCCCTACGATGCAGCACGTATGCCTGCCCTTCCGGAGGATGCTACAGAGTTAGAAAAAGAAAAGTTTGCC
>JAZQFO010000109.1:0-9523 GCA_045539535.1 Acetatifactor sp. | reverse complement strand
GGATTTTCGTTCTCATCCAAAAACTGTACACACTGTACTGCAGAATCCGCTCTCTGGTCATACTGACCGGGCAGATACTCTACGGAAAATACATGTCCGTCAGCAGGAATCTCGATATTCTCAAGATACAGATCATCTACAGGGGGCTCTGAAAAAATTGTCTGACATGCTCTCTCAAACACTTCATCAGAAATGTTCTCCACATCATAGCGGATAAACACACGAACCTTATCTGCATTGATACCCAGATAACCCTTCAGTTCTTCGTGAAGTTCCTTCGCCTTAACTGCAAAAGGTGCTTTCTTCTCCACATAAATACGTCTTACGTTTGCCATAACTTATACATCCTCCAAGTTTATTATTCCCTTATTCGTTGGTGTGCCTTTCGGACACGCTTCTACTCTGCTCCAAGGCCCCGCAGTATAAACATAAGCTCTCTGTCCACTGCATCCGAACTGATGCCTGTAGTCTGGGCGGAAATCTTCATTCCCTCCAGCACATACATAATGTTGCGTGCCATGCCGGCGCAATCCTCACAGATAAACTCACCGCTGTCCACACCATTCTCTATCAGCTTCTCAATTACCTTGACGGCAGAATCAAACTGCTGCTTTAAGACATTGTCCTTTTTCGGCAGATTGTTTGCAAAATAAAATTCATAGATGGCCTGAGTCAGGTTGTCCTTTTTGCGCAGGATCTCCTTTTTCTGCTCCTTCAAAAACAAAAGCAGTATATCCACTGCAGTGGCATCCTCAGAAATGCTGCGAGAGAATACATCATCTGTCTCCTCACTCTCCAGCTTTAGCACCTCCATAAAAATCTGGTTGGTACTCTCAAAATACAGATACAGACCGCCGCGGCTGATCTGGCAAGCCTCTACAATGTCCTTCATGGTAACGGTCTTAAAGCCCTTTTCCATGAATACCTTTCTGGCAGTCTCCACAATGTACTTTTTCTTCTGTACGGATTTATCACCCATTTTGTAACCCCATGCCTTTCTCTATCAATCTTAATATCTCGGTCTTTCAATCGGCCTGTCCCAATACTCAACAATCTCGCACATCTTCTCAATAACAAGATAAAAAATCTGCTCCTGCACCGCCTCGCTCCAAAGCGTAGATCTGGTGCGTCCACCCAACACATAATAAGACAGAATTCCGCAAAGAACTCCCCACTCCTTGATGGTAGCCTCCGCAATCACTTTCTTCTCATCCGCATGCGTTGTGATACGGTTGCGGGTATAGACATATTTGTAATTGCGATCCATGAAGATAGAATTGCCTGCCTCGCGCACAAAATTCATCAGTGTGCCATCATACACAGGAAATCCCATTATACGCTCTCCCATGTCTGAACCGTCATAGGTACGGCTCACCTTGGTCCCCACGCTTTTCTCAAGCCATGGCAGATAGCGCAAAAGCGGCAATAATGCCTTCTTGTACTCCTCTACCTGCTGTCTGCGATTCTCTGTTTCATGTTCCATTCGTCTCACCTCCGGACATCCTATCACAGAAACTGACACATATGTATTTTTATTTTAACACATTTTTATCAAAAGTACAGTAGAAAATTTACACTAATTTGTAGTATACTATAGGCGGAGGGATTTATTATGGCAGGTATTACACTCGAAAAAGGCAAAGCGCTATATACATACGGGCAGCCTATGACTGCCCTTCATGTGATTACCGCGGGCAAAGTACGGGCTGACTTTCCCGGTGGTTCTTATACCATGGGGAAAGGTGATGTCATCGGCATTTGCGAAATATGCTCTGAGATTCATTTCATAAGCTATACCGTGACAGAAACCGCTACCATTTTGAGCTATCCGCTTACCAGCATCCATGTACTGAATGACTTGCTGCAAAAGCATGCTGAAATGGCCAGATTTTTCCTGGTTTCCGCCTGCCGCCAGATTAACACCTTGCAAAATATTCTCTCTGTATCTGAAATCACCTGCAACAACCTTCACCAAAGTCTGCAGGAGGATTATGCAACTTATCAGACCGTCTGCCAGCGCTACCGCATCAATCCAAGAACCATGGACACCATCAAAACACTCGCCCCCTATATGGGCGAGGAATCAGAAGAAGCGTGGCTTACGGGCTATTATCAAGGCTTGACCAATATCTATGCCGGAGAGCATTTCAAAGACTTTTTGAAAGAGCCTTCTGTATCTTTGGGCATTCTGAAGCGGGGCAGTCTGGACTTCCAGCGCATTTGTAACATATTGGATGAACAGTTCCAATACCAGAAAAGAGTAGCTGCCCTTTATTTCAACGAATCCGGCAACGACTTGTTCGACTTCTTTACAACTCTTTACTACAAGTTAACACCTGAAAGCGAAGAGCGGCATGATCTTTTGAATGTCATTCGTCGTATTGCAGAACATCCGGAGAACAGTCTGGCGATCTTAACGGAATTAAAGGACAGCCGTGTGGACCAATTCTTCAATACGCTTTCTCTTACAGAAGCTGCTGATGAGGATACCTCCGTGCTCCCTGCCGAGCTTGCCGGCTCCCTGAATACCATCTTGGAATTCGCCGGCGAAGATTTGGGCATTTCTGAGTCCTTCCGCCAGCATATACACAGCTACAAGCTCCTGGCAGACCGAAGCTCCATGGATGCCTCCGTCAGCGCACTCCGAAGAACCCTGACCGAAGAGTTCTACGTGCTTTATACTGCATTATTTGAACAAACCTTAACAGAACAGGAAATCCCTATCCCTGTGTGGATGTTTCTGTATTTCGGCTATGTTGATGAGGATTTGGCCGGCATCAAAAATGCCGTTACCCTCTACCGCATGGTTCCCAACATGACCGACACCTCTGCCTTTGGCGTGTATACCTTCTACCATTGGCTGATGGCGATTTTCCGCGGTGAAAAAGAACCCAGCCGCAACGAATTTGATCAGGATTTCACTGATTTCATGCATAAACAGAAGATAACTGGAAACGTTACCGAACAGGATCTTATGTCGTTGGAGAACAATAACATGGGCAAGGTCAATTACGAGCTTCAAAACATGTTCCCCTGCGTCAACAAGATTACCTATGGACGCATTACTACTTACTGTCCTGTTTTCACTGCCGAAAGTGCACTCAAGGAGCTTCAATCCGCTTATATAACGGTTTCTAAGGTTGCCAAAGCTTCCGAACTGGTCAGAAACGTGGACTACTCCGCCTTCTATCGCCCCGGTTTGGATATGGAGCATATTGATATCATGGGCAAGACCCCCATTCATACAGAATGTCTCCCTGATGTAATATTGTTGCCCAACGCCGGCATCCGCAGTGTCATGTGGCAGGAAATCGAAGGCAAAAAGCGCAACACTCCCGGCAGAATGTGCTTTTCCATCTTCCACATGGAAGACTTGAGCACTTCCTACCTGCGTCTGACCGCAGAATTCCGTTGGGAGCTTTGCAAACGCATACAGGGTGCCCGCTGGAACGATGTCAGCGAACCCTCCCTTACCAGTGAATATTTTGACTACATCCAGTTCTACCGCAGGAATCACGACTTGAGCACGGAAGCCAAGGAACGTGTGCGCACCGGACTGATGCAGACCAAGAACAGCTTTCGGGAAATGTTTGTACGAGACTACATGCAATGGGTACTCTATGAAGGCAATGCATCTCCCCGACTCAATAAAGTGGCGCGAAAGATTTTCTTTACCTACTGTCCCTTTACTGCTGAGATTTGCGAGCGTCTGGGATCCAATCCCATGTACAGCGAGCTCTTGGCCAGACACAATCTTCTGCGTGCCCAAAAGCGTCATCAGTTAGAGATGCTTCGCAAAAAGCTATCCTTCTCCGGCACACCTATACCGGAGACTCTGGAACAGGAAATTGCGTATTACGAAAAATAAACAATTGATTCCACGTCAAAAGGCTGCGACTTTCGTCACAGCCTTTTCTATATTTCCCAATTGCTTCCTAGTACTCTTTCTTTTCCATAATCTTGATGGAGATTAACATGGACACAGCCACCACAACTGCTGCCAAGAGCAATATAACTGCCATAACCTGCATTTCAGACAGCTCCTGCAGACGATTCACCTGGTCCATCACCTCTACAGCCACGTTACCGCTGACCTTCTCCATAACAAAACCTGCAGCCAGCACCACACCCATTACAATTGCCAATGCATATCGGGACTTCTCTGCACCAAACTTCAAATAAATAGGAATCATAATTGCCGCCATAATCATGGCCATAGATACAGATGTAAGCACACCGACTACCAGGCCGGACAAACTAACAGCCTCTTCCGCCACTGTCATGGCCCCGCCAAAAAGGCTGACCAGCCAAGCCGTGACACTCAACAAAATTCCCATAGCTACCACTACAGTCAGACAAAATATATATTTAGACACTGCATAGGTTTTGCGTTGCACCGGCAATATCAGCAAAAATGCCATACCGTGATTGTAGCTGTCGTAGCTGATGCTGCTGGTAGTAAAAATAGCAACCATCATAGTACAGTATGCAAGTGCAAGGGTAACATCATTCCCCCCAATCATAAAATACAGTCCAAGACCCAGAAATATGATCAGACTGGCCTTCTGATTTAACAAAAAACGAATATCCTTTATAAGCATTCCCCTCATATTATTTTGCCTCCTTCTTGCTGCCTATCATCAGCGTAATCACTTCGTCTATGCTTCCTCTCTCAATCACTGCACCGGGGCAGTTTTCCATATAAAACTGCTTCTGATTGGTCAGACATTCATAACCGTATCTGCCCTGTTTGGTACAAAGAATGTGGGTCTTGTCGAGACTGTTATACTGCTCATCCGTCAACTTCAACACACCATATTCTCCCACCAGCACATCGGTCTCCTCATGCATAACAATCTTGCCCTCATCAATCAGGTAAATATCATCGCACAATCCCTCCAAATCGGAAGAGATGTGGGAGCTAATCAAAATGCTTCTGTCCCCGGTCTCCATATAGTCCCTGAGCATATCCAGAATCTCATCGCGTGCCACCACATCCAAACCTGCAGTGGGCTCATCCATAATCAAAAGCTTTGCATCATGGGACATGGCCAGAAGCACCTTCAACTTGGCCTTCATACCGGTGGAAAACTCCTTAATCTTCTGATTCAAAGGAATCTGAAAATGCTCACATTGATCCACAAAGTCCTGTCGATTGAACTTATGATACATGGCAGCCATAACTGCAATGGCATCCTTGACCGTCATGTACTCACTAAAACAGGAATCTGCCAGGACTACGCCAATCTCTTCCTTCTGGGCTACGGTCAGCTTGGTCATATCCTTTCCATCCAGTGTAACCTTACCGCCATCCAATCGAATCAATCCCAGAATCGCTTTGAACGTAGTACTCTTGCCGGCACCGTTTTTACCGATGAGACCGGTAACACAACCGGTTTCCAGTGTCATCGTCACGTCCAGATTGAATTTCTTGTAATTCTTTTTTACATTTTCCAATACCAATGTCATAATCTAATCCTCCAAAATTAATTGGAAAAGCTCTGTCAATTCCTCTTTGGACAAACCATAGCTCTTCCCCCTGCGTATGATTGCTTCCATTTCACGCTCAACTTCCTTTTTCTGCTCCTCCTTACGAAGACCGGGATTGACGCCTGCCACAAAACTGCCCTTGCCGTGCACCGTCACCACAAACCCTTCCATCTCCAAGGTATCATAAGCCTTCTTGACTGTCAGGGCACTGATACGCAGGTCCTTGGACAACGTCCGCACAGAAGGAAGTGCTTCATCACACTTTAACTGCTCCTTCATGATGGCCAGCTTAATCTGCTCCACAATCTGCTCGTAAATAGGCTGCATGGATGCATTGTTAATAATAATATTCATGGGTACCTCTCCTTCGTGTTCTATGTGTTCATAAATACACTGTTATACCTGTCGACATAAACAGTATATAACAGTGTGTATCTGTTGTCAACTGTTTTATACTGTTTATTTTAAATTTTTTTATTTATGATGCATAGGACTAGGTATTGGAAGTATTTTTCCGCATCAAGCCCCTCCTTTTCTCTGTCTTACTCTAAAAAAGGGGAATGCTACCTCCTGGCGCCTCACATTCCGCCCCTCCTTTTCTCTACTTTACTCCAAAAAGGGGGGCATCTTACTCCTCACGCCTCACATTCCCCCCCTCTTTTTCTCTGCTTTACTCTAAAAAAGGGGGATGCCACCTCCTGGCAAAGTGTGACAAGGTCTTTCCTGTAAATCAAAAACCGCCCCCGACTTCATCAGTCGGGGACGGTTTTAAACTTCCCATTTCATATTCTTATATATATTCTCGTATATACTTACGCACTCTTCTGTGCCTTCTTAGCAGCCTTTGCCTCCAATGCCTTCTCAGTAGGACGAACAAGGAACAGGCAGATCAATAGGGACAGGATATACAGTGCGATAGTTGCATACAGTACATACTGATAACCGGTGGGATTCACGGAAATCATCTCAACAGTACCGTCAGCAAGTACATGCTCGATTTCCTCAACCTTACCAAAGGTATTTACAATCCATGCAGCCATCTGGTTACCGGTAAGACCTGCAAAGCCCCATGCGGACAAGGTCAAACCATGGATTGCACTGATGTTACCCATACCGTAATGGTCAGACAACAGAGTGGGAACGTTGGAGAAACCTCCGCCGTAGCCTGCATTTACAATAAAGATCAAAGCCAATACCAGAACAGTCAACAAAGTATTGCCTGCACCATTCTGGATACCACCGGTAAGAATTACAATGCCGGTGAAGATAATGGACAGAATAAAGATCAACTTATAAATAGTATTTCTATCCTTCATGGTATCTGCCCAAGCAGAGAAACCAAGACGGCCGCCTGCATTGAAAATAGCAGACACGGTAGAAATAATACCAACGAAGCTAGCCAGACCCAGACACTTAACAATCATCTTCTCCTGGGAGATCAAAGCCAGACCACAAGTAATATTCAGGTAGAACATCAACCAGATACCGATGTAGTTAGCAACAGGCTTGGACTTGATAACAGCCAACATGCTCTGGCTCTTATCCTTGGTCTGAGGCTCATGCCAGCCCTCGGGCTTCTTCAGAAGCAGGTGTCCTACAAACATCATTACAAAATAAACTGCTGCCAAAATTACAAACATCTTGTAGATACCGCCATCGCCAAGACCTGCAAGCATTGCCTGCATGATAGGGCTTGCGATTGCCTTTGCAGCACCAAAACCTGCTACTGCAAGACCGGTAGCCAGACCCTTCTTGTCCTGGAACCACAACATCAGAGTCTTAACAGGGGACAGATAACCGGTACCAAGACCGATACCCATGATCAAACCGTAACATACATAAATACCAATCAATGCCAGTACACTACCGGGATTCTTACCACCATAGTAAATAAAGAAACCGGTTCCGGCCATACCTACTGCAAAACAAATTGCAGCGATAAGAGAGGACTTGTGAATATCCTTCTCAACTACATTGCCCAGGAATGCTGCGGACATACCCAGGAAGAAAATTGCAAAGCTGAATGCCCACTCGGTAGCACTCTTGCTGAAACCGATGTAATCAGCAATCTCCTGGCTGAAAATTGACCAACAATAAACAGTACCGATACTGCAGTGCAAAAGCAATGCAGGAATCGCTGCACGAACCCATTTGTTTGTGCGCCATCCACCTTTTTTTGTGTTCTCGCTCATAACGAATTCATCCTTTTCTTTTTTGTGTTTTTAATTATTTTTACGGGTCGTGAGCAGTTTCTGTCCACAGGCCAAAAGCCATTATACACCCATAAATTAACAGATTCAACCTCAAAATTGCACTAAATTAAGAACATTTTTGTGATAAAATTAACAAAACAACCCTATCCCATTTTCCTATTTGTGGACTATGCTATGTAAACAAATTGCTTGGGGGCTATATATCCTACTGCGGAACGTTTTCACTCCGTGAAAAAGCGCAACGGCTGCTAGGCTCGAATCCTCGAAGCTTTCGCAGCTGCATAAATGCGCTGTGAAAGCTTTACGAGGATTGACCTCGCCAAGCACCGGCGTTTTTCAAGGTCCTTCGTAGGACATATAGCCCCCAAGCGATAATTTACATATCTAACACAAATAAGAAAATAGGACATTAATACTCTTTAAATTTACCTACGTAGTCTGTGCCTGTTTCGCCGCTCAATTTCTCTACGTAAGGAGCCGGGTCCACCTCCATCTGAAGCATAATATCCAGACTATGGAGGAACAGACGCTCCGGCTTATGGCGGTTTACTTCCTCTCTTCTATCCAGATAGGCCTTGAAATGATCCACCTGCCACACCACAATATCCGTCAGGGTGTAACCGGCCACCTTGTACTCACCCCAAAACTTGCCATAGTCATGGTAGTACGCCAACTCCTTCAGCACCCCCTCCGACTTTACAATACGGCTCCAAATATCCGCTGCATAGTCATCCGTTTCCCCGGCGCAGGCCGCCAACTGCTTTACATAAAGTTCTAAGGTTTGCAGTGCTTGTACAAGTGCCTCATTCATATCATCCCTGACTTCACCCATCTTTTCTCTCCTTTATATTGACAATTGCATGTAAATCAATCACCGTAGGGAACATTATCGAAATACTCATACTCGGAAATGCCGTTGATATTATGAATCCACGGCTTTTCCTCATCCAAGGTATAGGAAATGATTCCCTCTTCACCGGTAGCAGGCACTACGAAGTACACCTCATCCACATTGTTGGTGCCATTTACAACAATCTCGGTATTTACCGGAAGGGTACACTCAACACCATTCATCGTTACGGGGAGCTCCTTTATTACGCTCATCTCCCACTCGCTTTCAATATCACTCTTATGGGACATTTTTACCAGCTTTCCGTTAGAATCCAGGCTATAAACCGACTTTGCAAAGTAAGTTCCCAATACATCCACACGCTCGGATATCAAAAGCTGCTCCATAGTAGACCATACACAATCCAACTTGCCGGTTATACTATCACTGCTTACAAGCTGACCATCTGTTACATCATAAACAAAAAGTGAGTAATCATTGGACATGTGATCGCATGTAACAAACACATAGTGCTTGCCTTCCGCGCTCCTTGCAGCGCATACACTTGCTACCCTGTCATAATTTCCAAGCTCTTCCACTGCTGCACCGCAAGAAATAGAAACCAGCTGTCTCTCTCCGCCTTCTAAAGGCTCAACAGTTACCATCACAGGCTCCGTCTCACCAAGCGTGGCAGAAAAATCCTTATTCGTCTCCACCGTCACAAGAAATGCCGCCTGGGGCTTAGCGGCTTCTTCGCTCTCCGGCATGCTGCTTTCTGCCACACTGCTTTCTTCACCACTTTTATCTCCGGCACTGCTGTCAGCAGCTGTGTTACACGCACCAAGCAGCATTACTCCTGAGATTACCAACATCATTGCCATCACTTTTTTGCTTTTCATATATATTGTCCTCCACATAATAAAAATAGCCAAGAGTCCGTTTACTGGATTCCTGACCATTTTGTAGCAGGGGAAGAGGGGATCGAACCCCC
>JAZQFO010000108.1:0-11339 GCA_045539535.1 Acetatifactor sp. | reverse complement strand
ATGTACAAATCACCTTTTAAAAATCCATACATGCTGTTAATATTACGCAACGCATCTATATCAATGGCCATGATACAACCTTCGCCACATTTTAAATAGTCTGCCAACATCTGCTCTCCTTACAAGCGGTTATACACCCCTGTCAAGGGATCTTTGCCTGTTTCTGAAGAATTGTAGCTACCTGCATCATCCAACAGCTTCTCTAACAGCTCACCACCCAAAGCGTCCAATTTGCCGTCCTGAGCATCAAAATTGTCCTGTCCAATCTCCTGTACCTTTCCTGCTTTTATCAGACGCAAGAAAGCTTCCGCCATCTTGGGGTCAAACTGGGTTCCTGAACAACGTTCGATTTCCTCACAAACCGCCTCATCAGACAAACGCTTTCGATATACTCGATGGCTGGTCATCGCATCATAAGCATCCGCAATACCAATAATTCTGGCTACATAGGGTATTTCTTCTCCCTCAAGCCCCTCCGGGTATCCCTTGCCATCATACCTTTCATGATGATATTTTGCACCAATATCCACATTTTCCATGGAATCAATATCGCGCAAAATCTCACCGCCCACTAACGTATGCAGCTTCATCAGAGAAAACTCGGTAGTATTCAACCGGCCCGGCTTATTCAAAATGGCATCAGGCACACCAATTTTACCGATGTCATGTAAAAGTCCAATATAGCGAATCTGCTCAATTTCATCCGCTTCCAAGCCCAATTCTTCCGCCAGCGCTGCTGCATATTCAGACACACGTTGTGAATGACCCTTGGTATACTCATCCTTGGCATCGATGGTATTAACAATGGTCATGATAGTCTGCATAGTCATGTGGTTTGTCTGAAGATTCTTCTCCTCCAGTTCTTCCATAAACTGCAAATTCTGCTTCTGAATCTGATCATATAATTTCGTGGCAATATAGCAACCGCAAAAACATAAAATAATCAAAGCAAACTGGATTTCTGCCTCTCTGCCATGTTCTACGGTCAATTGTCCGTTAAGAAATTTACGTCCAATACCAATAAAATTAAAAACAATACTAATGCATCCAGACCACAAAATCAGTTCCGGCTGATGGTATAAAATCAAAAGGGAAAGCAGTGGCAAAATATAACAAAAAACCATATTACTTTCCGCTGTTAACAGACAAAACACATACATTACCGAATAACACCAAACAACATTATAGCGAAGCCTTTCAGAGTCCGGATTTTTATGATACAAGATGTGACAAAACAGATTGGGCACGATAGACAGTGTCGTAAACACCAAAATATATGTCCAATCCATCAATCCTTTAACACCTTCGCCGATATAGCCCACGCACAGGATTACTACTATGACAGTCCACCCAAGCATGAGACTTTTATTAATTTTCCTTGTTTCTGTCTGCATCAAATCACACCTTTATCTTTTGTGCATTTTAATTGCAATATCGTTGTCCTGAACAGTCACTTCCCCCAGACTTCCCACAATAATCGGCATCATGGGAGGCAAATGTCCCAAATCCACATCCATAATCACAGGCACGTTTTTACGCCCTGCAATCTCAAGTACTGCCTGATAGGCATCTAGTCCCATCATCTCCTGACCATAATTCATGGGACGACCGATTAAAAATCCCTTCACATGTTGAAACCAACCGGCCTCTTCCATCTGCCACATAGCACGACGAATACTAAACACATTCAGCTCACATGCTTCCAGAAACCAAATAATACCATCATCTTTGTATCTTTCTATGAAATCCACAGTCTTATCAAACCGGGTTCCCAAAAGATTTACCAGGCAATCCATACAACCGCCCAAAAGACGACCCTGCATAGTTACTTTCCCCTCTGTTACAGGGTTCATCCCGATAAAACTGCGAAGCACTCTATCCTCAGTCACATTGTAAGGCATCAAAGGATGATCCTCATCCTTTAAAGACTCTTTTTCCCATTTTTCATATCCGCAAACAGTGTCCTTTTCTCCCGTCAAAAAATGAAAGGCATCACCTATTGCCGGATGCCAGGGCTCCATGCCAAAGGCAGCTGCGCAAGGTCCGTAAATAGCTGCAGTATCGCAAAGCGTTGCCTGCAAATACGTGAAATTAGTATTGTCAGAATAGCCAATATACCACTTCGGATCTGCTTTTTTGATGCGCTCAAAATCCATATGGGACAGCACCTCACACATCAGCTCACCACCACCACAGGAAATCAAAACATCATTTCTGCCACTGCAATAGGATTCCATCAATTCCTCAGCGCATTTTTCAGGAGTGTTACTGATTCCAATACCCGCTCCCGCATAACAATTGGGTCCCAAATCCAATTGGTACCCTAACTGTGTAAACTTACGCTGTGCATTTTCAAAACCACTCTTATAAGGTTCAATGGCGCATCCGAAGGATGGCGCCACGAAACCGATTGTACCGTCTTTTAGAAGATTCTCAGGATATCTCATCCCACATACTCCTATTCAAAATCCAGTTTGTTAAAAACATCAAAGCAATCAAAGGTTGCGAAATAATCCTTAGGTGTTTCCGCACGACGAATCATTTCTACGCTGCCGTCTTCCTTTAACAAAAGCTCAGCAGACTTCAACTTACCGTTATAGTTGTATCCCATGGCAAAACCATGGGCACCGGTATCATGAATGGCAATATAATCACCGATCTCAATCTCCGGAAGCTCTCTATCAATGGCAAATTTATCGTTGTTTTCGCACAAAGAACCAACCACATCATACACCTGTGTACAAGGAGCCTCCTCCTTGCCAAGAACCGTAATATGATGATATGCGCCATACATGGCAGGTCTCATCAAGTTCACCGCACATGCATCCACACCGATATATTCCTTATGGGTATGCTTCTCATGGATTACCTTAGTTACAAGATGTCCATAGGGGGCCATCATAAAACGTCCAAGCTCAGTATAAATTGCCACGTCACCCATTCCCGCAGGAACAAGCACTTCCTCATAAACCTTGCGCACACCCTCACCAATTGCACGAATATCATTGGGCTCCTGTTCGGGACGATAAGGAATACCAATACCGCCGGACAGATTAATAAATGCAATATGTGCTCCGGTCTCCTCCTTCAGCTTAACTGCCGTCTCAAACAAAGTCTTAGCCAAGGTGGGATAATACTCATTGGTCACAGTGTTGCTGGCAAGAAATGCATGGATACCAAAATGCTCCACACCCTTAGCCTTCATTACCTTAAAGCCTTCAAACAACTGCTCCGTGGTAAAACCATACTTGGCATCTCCGGGATTATCCATGATGTTGTTGCTGATGGAAAAATATCCGCCGGGATTGTATCGACAGCTCATGGTCTTAGGCAAATAGCCAATGGTTTTCTCCAAAAAATCAATATGGGTGAAATCATCCAGATTGATGGTAGCGCCCAGCTTCGCTGCATAGATGAAATCCTCTGCAGGTGTATCGTTGGAGGAGAACATAATATCCTCGCCCTTACAACCGATGGCGTTGGACAACATCAGCTCCGTCATGGAGGAACAGTCACAGCCACAGCCGTACTCTCTTAATATATTGATCAAAAACGGATTGGGAGTTGCTTTTACCGCAAAATACTCCTTATATCCCTTATTCCATGCAAAAGCCTCCTTCAAGGCCTGTGCATTGGCACGAATCCCCTTTTCATCGTAGATATGAAAGGGTGTGGGATAGGTTTTGGCAATCTCCTCCACCATCTCCTTGGTTACAAATGCTTCTTTTCTCATAAACTAACAGTTCTCCTCACTTGTATTTCTACAAAAATCTTACAGAAGATGTGCACGCAGTTCCTCGCCGGACATAGGGCTAAGATCAGCAGGTGCCACATCAAATACAGTCTTACATCCACTCATACCTCTCTGATTCATGCGATACACGGCTCTGGCATAAGCCACCAGCACACAGGAAGTAAACTCGGGATTAGAATCCAACTTCAAGCTATATTCAATCACATGATTATGCTCACCGTTCACACCGGTCTTACCACTTCTGATAACCATTCCGCCATGAGGGATACCTGCATGATCACGCATAAGCTCTTCCTCAGAAATGAAATGTACAGTGGTATCGTAATCTGCAAAATAGTTGGGCATGGTTTTAATTTCATTCTCAATGCGAGCAAGGTCTGCACCCTCCTCAGCCACAACATAGCACTCTCTGGTGTGCTTCTGCCTGGTCGTAAGCTCAGGATTCTCGCAAGCTCTTACGGAAGCCACCGCAGCGTCCACAGGAACAGTATACTGCTTGGCATTTTTCACGCCCTCAATTCTTCTGATTGCATCAGAATGTCCCTGGCTTACGCCCTTGCCCCAGAAGGTATAATCCTTTCCGTCGCGCAGAATTGCATTTGCATACAATCTGTTCAGTGAGAACATACCGGGATCCCAGCCTGCAGAAATCAAGGCCACCTTACCGGCGCCTTCTGCTGCTGTATTAACATTAGCAAAATGCTCAGGAATCTTTGCATGGGTATCAAAACTATCCACTACATTATAAAGCTTAGCATACTCAGGTGTCTGCTTAGGCAAATCTGTTGCAGAACCACCGCACAACATCAACACATCAATCTTATCAGTCATGTTCTGCAACTCATCCGCATGATACACCGGTACACCGCTTACAGTCTTCACAGACTCCGGTGCTCTACGGGTAAATACTGCTACGAGCTCCATGTCGTCATTCTGCTTTACGGCACACTCTACACCTCTGCCCAAATTACCATAACCAAAAATTCCAATTCTGATTGCCATTTCTTTTTCCTCACTTTATTTGATTATATTTTTGTTATAGACGGAATCTATCTTATCCTTGGTAAATTTATCATACCAAATCCGAAGATTCAATATTTCCATAATAATTTTGCTTAAATATTTTCTATCTGCCAATCAATCGGCGTCTGACCATGCTTTTCCAAAAAGGCATTGGTCTTACTAAACGGCTTACTGCCGAAAAATCCTCTGTAAGACGACAGCGGACTTGGATGAGGTGCCTCAAGAATCAAGTGATTTGGATTGTTTAGCATGCTTTTTTTTGTCTGCGCAGGCTTTCCCCAAAGAATAAATACAATGGGCCTATCCTGCTGATTTAATGCCCGTATCGCCGCATCCGTAAATTCCTCCCAGCCTTTTCCTCTATGAGAATTAGCCCGATGAGCTTGTACTGTCAACACAGTATTCAACATGAGAATCCCCTGCTTAGCCCATTTTTCCAGATAACCGTTATTGGGAATATAACATCCCAAATCATCATTCAGCTCCTTATAAATGTTCACAAGAGATGGCGGTATATCCACCCCCGGCTTTACCGAAAAGCAAAGTCCATGAGCCTGTCCCGGTTCATGATAAGGATCCTGACCGATAATGACCACCTTAACCTGATTTAAGGGCGTAAAATGAAAAGCATTAAAAATATCCTCAGCCGGCGGAAACACCCTTGTGGTATTATACTCATTTTTGACAAATTCATATAAATGCTTGTAGTAGGGCTTCCGAAACTCCTCTGAAAGAGCCGGCAACCAGTCGTTTTCAATCATCATAATCTAACCGATACTCCCTGTGCACGTAAATACTCTTTTACTTCACGGATTTCTAATTCCTTGTAGTGAAATAGGGATGCCGCCAAAGCAGCCTCTGCTCCCGCATCCACCAAAGCTTCTTTAAAATGCTCCAATTTACCGGCACCGCCGGAAGCAATTACCGGAATACTCACTGCATCAGAAATTGCTTTTGTCAGCGCCAAATCATAGCCTTCCTTGGTGCCATCACCGTCCATGCTGGTCAAAAGAATCTCCCCTGCACCCATCTTTTCAGCTGTGATAGCCCATTCCACAGCATCCATCCCCATATCGATACGACCACCGTTTTTATAAATATTCCAGCCACCATCCGCACGCTTCTTGGCATCAATTGCCACAACCACGCACTGACTGCCAAACTTGTCAGCTGCATCACTAATCAGACGAGGATTCATAATCGCCGCAGAATTCACGGAAATCTTGTCCGCACCTTCTCTTAAAATTGCTTTAAAATCATCTACCGTACGGATTCCACCACCAACAGTAAAGGGAATGAATACCTTACTTGCAACCTGACGAACCCATTCTAGCTGTGTTGCTCTGCTGTCAGAAGATGCCGTAATATCTAAAAATACCACCTCATCCGCTCCTGCCTTATCATAAGCGGCTGCAACATCTGCCGGGTCACCTGCATCCCGTAAATTCACAAAATTAATACCTTTAACCACCCGACCGTCTTTTACATCCAGGCAGGGAATAATTCGCTTTGTATGCATATTATTTTCCTTCCTTCGTTACTTCAATAAAATTGCGCAAAATCTGCATGCCTGCATCAGAACTCTTCTCCGGATGGAACTGGCAGGCAAATACATTATCTTTCTCAACGGAGGCATGAATCAGTGTGCCATACTCAGTAGTTGCCTTTACAATCTCTGCTTCCTCGGCCTGCAGATAAAAGGAATGTACAAAATATACATAGGTATCTTCCGCAAGTCCCCTAAAAAGCTTGCCCTCATTAGGAAATTTCAAGCTGTTCCAGCCAATATGAGGCACCTTCAACCCGCCATCAGCAGGGATGCGGACAATCTTACCGGGAAGCAAGGATAAACCTTCCACACCGGGAGACTCTTCGCTGCTTTCAAACATCAGCTGCAATCCCAAACAAACCCCAAGGAAAGGTATTTTTTTCTCCACACATTCCCGGATAACAGACACTAATCCATATGCGTGTAATTTCTCCATCGCATCGCCAAACGCACCTACGCCAGGCAAGATTACACCATCTGCCGACAGAATTGTCTGCGCATCACGGGTAATCACAGTCTCCTCGCCCAAATACTGTAGTGCCTTCTCCACACTTTTTATATTACCTGCATCATAATCAATAATTGCAATCATTTCATCGGCCTCCATTATTCTCCGGGAAATCCATCTCCTCCGGAAGCATATCCGGCAAAGTAACCGGCTCCTTGCTCTCATTTTGAGAAGAATGATATCCCTTCCCCTCAGCCACTGCCGTTACAAGCTTTGTATACTCTACATCATAAGGTTCAGAAGCAATTTCCAGCGCCTCATCTTCACTAAGCTTGTACTTATCCTGTAAAATACTCAGCATCTGACCATAGGTTGCTGAAACCTCATTGCCCGCATTCCACTTAGATGCATAAGCATAAAGGTCTTCATAATCATATACCGTTTGAATCAGAACATCCAAAGCCTCCACCTCAGACTGTTCCTCCACAAACATTTCATACTGTCTCATACGTACTCTGATACGTAAAATACTCTCTGACTTGGCAAACATCACCTGTTCTGACTCATTAAGTTCCTTGCCATAAAGTGCCTGATAACAGGTCTCATAATCCTCCTGATAATAAGCCTGCTTTGCCTCACGTTTCACGGCAAAATCTCCGCCCAAATTTACCAGCAACAGGATTAACACCAAAACCGTAGCACACAAAGCTCCTGTAGCAACCATAACCTTAAGAGGTAATTTATTTTTTGAATCCTCCAGAGGTTTCACTTCCAGATGCTTTACTTTCTTATCTTTCTTGGGTTTCTTAGCTTTTGTGGCTTTTTTATTCTTAGGTGCCGCAGCTTCGTCATCATCCAGAGTTCCCAGCTCTGTTTGCGCCCTTTTATTCTTTTTATCTTTTTTGCCCTTCTTGCCCTTTTTGCCGGCCTTCTCTTCCCGATCCATCTCCTCCAGAATTGTTCTGTTCTCATCAGAAAGTGGAATATCCTCCGTGCCGTCTTCATCCGTTTCCGTCAACAAATCAAGAATCTTGGCAAATAATCCCTTTTTCTCTTTACCGGAAGCATTATTTTCAATTTTTTCCGGTATATCATTTTCATCAAAGAGGACCACTGCCCCGGAATCATCCACCGGTTCAAAGGCAATCGTTGCATCGTCATCCAGATTGGTAATGCCTGCAAGGCTCAAAAGTTCATCAATCTCCTGCATATCCGCTTCTGTAGGCTCATTTAAATCAATTGTAGACACCTGACTATCCGGTACATCTCTCATGACAGGTTTGGTCTGTGCCTTTGCATCCTGTTGAAGCTGCGCAATGGCATCCTGGGACGGAGACTGTACATCAGCAAATGCCAACAAATCCTGCAAATCAAGCATATCTGCCGTAGATAACTCATCCAGACTTGCAAACATATCTTCCTCAGCCGTTGTAATCGGTGCCGCTGCAGCTTCCGCATTCTCCTTTGCGATATCCTTAGAAGCCTTTTTGGCCGCTTTTTTCGCTTCCTTTTCAGCCTTTTTGGCTTCTTTAGCCGCTTGCTTTGCAGCTGCTTTTACTTCTTTCAGACGCTTTTTCTCTCTGGCCTTTTTCTCACGCTCAGAAAGTGCAGACTCCTCCTGATTATCTCCCACATCTTCACCATCCAAAAGAGCCTGTAAACGGTCAGCTTCACTTATTCCATCATCATGAAGCAGCGCCATCATTTCCTCATCAATTACTTCGTTATTGTCAGATTTATGAAGCATCTCATATATATCCTGAAGCTCCCCATCTGAAGCCTCTCCCAGAAGCTGCATCAAATCTTCATCCTGTTCCGACTCAGATATATTCCTCATTACATCTTCTGCAGCATCTTGATTCGCCTGAAGAATTCGATCAATCTCCTCTTCAGACATGATTTCGGAAGAATCCTCTTCATCTTCCCTCATCACTTCTTCTAATGTTGCATTTTCCAGCAACATCTTTCGCAAAATATCCGTATCTTCTCCGGCATTATCGTCCATCGCATTCATCTGAAAGCTGTCAAATTCAACCTTATCAAATTTGATACCATCAAATCCGTCTTCCGTGGCATCAAAAACAGGCTCCTGCCGCATCGGTTCCTCAACAATCTCTTCCTCTGCAACAGGCTCCTCTATTATCAAATCTTCTATTACCGGTTCTTCAATCACTGGTTCCTCGATTACTGGTTCCTCGATTACTGGTTCCTCAATCGGTAACTCCTCCACCGGTTCTTCTGTCAGTCCTTTTAACAATTGATCCAAGTATTCTTCTTGAGAAGGCATATGCTGTCCTCCACTTTCCCAATTTGCAAAAAGTTATATTCTATAGTTTATCACAGGTTTTGCAGCCAATCAATTGCATTATCGGCAATTCCAACCCCTTTTGAAGCCAATTCTTCCGTCAAATGATACAAATTTTTATGAATTCTGTAAAACTTAGCCTTTTGATTGAAGTAAGCAACCTTCTCAAAGGGAAAACGAATCACTCCGGGAAATTTCATTCCCACGCCTAGCTCCAAAACAACCAACTTACGATTGACTGTTCCCTGAAGCCACTTGGTATACATTTGCCATGCCGGCAAATATCCTTTTTCGTCATAAGCTTCATTATAAATATTATTAAATTGCATAGTTGTCTTGCAATAAGGGCACACTCCTAAGCCCTCCGGCAAATCCGGTTGCTCAGAATCCGAAAACGTACTGCGCCACTCAGCTAAGCGTTTGCTAAGCGCATCCACCAAGGCCTCATCTGCTACATGCAAATGTCCCTGACAGCCTTCGCTACACTGCACAACCAAATCCGATCCACACGGCATAACAAGCCTTCCTTCCCGCCAAGGAATCCCATCAATCACACGATTGGTGGAAACAGATAATACAAAATAGTTTTTACCTTCCAGTGCACGAGCCAGCGCTTGTAAGCCTGATACAATTTTCCCTTCCTGTTCCTGCCGGAACAACCTTTGCCAAAGCGGCATAAATGAAGCATTTTCGGACTGCATCAATATATTCTTGCCGTTCTCATACGCTTTAGAATCTAAGCCAAAAGAACCGTCAAACTCTTCCCCCAGCCCCACTAAAACCATATCTGCATCCTTGATATCTTCCAAAACAGTCTGAATCACACTCATATCCTTATCCAAATCCAATGCTGTACTCCCTCCACATGTAAGTTCAAAAAGCCGGGCTATCCCCGGCTTTTCGCATTGCTATAAAACATGTATTACTGCAAATGATTCTTTGCAACCAATTCATCTACAACCTTTACCAAATTGCCGATTTCAGGTTTGGAAAGCTGCGCATCTGCACCAAGAGCAGCACCCTTTTTCTTCATCTCCGCATTCACCAAAGATGAGAAAATAACAACGGGAATATGCGCTGTTGCGGGATCCTCCTTAATCAGCTTGGTCAGATGGTGACCATCCATTTCAGGCATCTCAATATCAGTAATAAGTAGTCTCACATGTTCATTCAAGGTATTATCGTTGAGACACTGACAAATCACATCATAGGCTCTCTGACCATTCTCTGTATGAATCAAGTTAGTATAACCAGCATTTCTCAAGGAATCTACAATCAACTTGTTCAAAAGAGGTGAATCCTCTGCAATCAAAATAGGCACATCACTTCTGGTACGTTCACCCAAATCAACAATATCAGACACCTTCAAACCGGTCTCGGGATTAATATCACTAACAATCTTTTCAAAGTCAAGAATAATAATCAATTTATTATCCTTCTTGATAATACCTGTAGCCACACTTTCCTCCGGAGTGGAAATAGTCGCATCCGGCTTAATAATATCTCTCCAAGAAACACGATGAATCCCCTTTACATCCTCAACATGGAAAGCAATATCCAACTTATTAAAATTGGTTATGATAAAAAGACCATCTGCTGTGGAAGGATTTCTTCCAAGGCAGTTTTTTAAATCAATAGCCGTAATCATTGTATCACGGGGCATGAAAATACCTTCAATACTGGGATGCGCATTAGGAACCGGCGTTACAGGCTGATAAGTAATAATCTCCTTAATCTTGGCCACATTAATACCATAGGAATTGCCATCCAGTGTAAACTCAAGAACCTCTAATTCATTTGTTCCATTTTCCAATAATATCTTTGTATCCATCTTTCCACCTCACTGCATTATGATTCTATGGACGAAAAATACATATACTGCCCTTTCAAACATTATAACATATTTTACAGAAAATGAAACAATAATTTGCAGAAATTTGTGAAAATTTTGTCCTTTTTTGTATACTAACTTACTATGTACAGGTATTTTTATTTGCAACAATCACGAGGAACACGCTTTGCGAGTTTCTCGGATAGTCGCAGTGCTCCTCGAATGCTCATGCAAGCACGGCATTCTCATCGCTACTCGCACAAAAAAAGAGCAGACAAACTGCTCTTCTTAAGGTTTATACCTTCAAAACCGAACACGAAAAATTCTTAACAAGACTGATAACAGTTATACTGCTCTTCCTAAACCCTTTGGTTAAGCGCTCGACCGATTAGTAAATGTCAGCTGAACACATTGCTGTGCTTACACCTC
>JAZQFO010000107.1:0-36085 GCA_045539535.1 Acetatifactor sp. | reverse complement strand
CACACTACATCCTCTTACATTACATGGGCGGCCGTGGCTGAGGGCATCCCTGTATAACCGCTACCAAATCAAACCACTTCAAAAAGTGTGCAATCCAGCATATATCCATAAATACTACAAATCCGATACTGAGCATGATGTATTCCTGCTTCTGGTTCTTATCCTGATACAAATATTTCGCATTTAACAAAATCCAGACAATGGATATTAATAAAACTAAAAACATGATAATCAGCAACACAGCTCCTGTGCCAATACGATAATGTACTTCTCCATCCATCAATAATCGTGGATCGCATTCCAAATATTTAAAAAGATTCCTAGTATTTAGCTTGCAAAGCAGACCACATATAATATTGAATAATATAGGCAATACTTTCGATAACTCTTTCATTTCCACCCTCCTATTTACCCAGGCACTAATACCTGCCCAAAGCATATACCATATCCATTCCCCTTTAAATAGTTAATCATTTCGCCTATCCGCAATATACTCTCCATACGTTACAGCGGCGAATGTGGCCAAATTTTTCCTTGTATAACTGCTACTAAATCAAACCACTTCAAAAAATGCGCAATCCAGCATACATCCATAAATACTACAAAACCGATACTAAGTATAAGATATGCTTGCTTCCTATTCTTATCTTGATATAGAGATTTCGCATTTAACAAAATCCATACAATTGATATTAGCAACAATACAAGCATCACAATCAAAAGCACCGCTCCAGTACCAATCCGATAATGAACTTCCCCATCCATCAGCAAACGTTCATCACATTCCAAATAGAAAAATAAGGCATTTGCATGCCAATTCAAAACAAGACTACAAACAATATTGAAAAATATAGGTAAACCTGCTTTTAATGTTCTCATTTCCCCCGCCTATTTGCCCCGGACAGCAATACGCCGTCCGAGGCAACTACCTTATCAAGTACCAACCGGAATTACTAGTGTAGCATCCATCTTGGACTATACTACCTTCTCATTACATCGGCGGCCGTCGTTCTATCTCCCCTTGTATAACCGCTACCAAATCATACCACTTCAAAAAGTGTGCAATCCAACACACATCCATAAGCACCACAAATCCGATACTAAGCATACGATATTCCTGCTTGCTGTTCTCATCCCTATATAGATATTTAGCATTTAACAAAATCCATACAATGGATATTATCAACACTATAAGCATGATAATCAGTAGTACGCCTCCTGTACCAATACGATAATGCACTTCACCATCCTGTAACAAATATGGATCGCATTCCAAATAGTAAAATATGGTCTCCGAGTGCCACCACAAAACCAGGCTACATATAATATTAAACAATATAGGCAATCCCTTCAATATCTCTTTCATTCTCAGCCTCCACGTGTTTACTTCAATTTCATCCGCTTCTCAAACTCATTCCACTCATATACTGCATTTGGAATAGACGGCCGATGAAATTCCACTTCACTTTTTATTGCAAGAGACATTCTTTGCGTCTCCCCCTGAGGCACATAATATTGCTCCCAGTTACTAATAAAAGCCAATAAAATCATTTCTATATCGTTTGGTGTTGCAATTCCATTCCCCCTCATGATTCCCTTGCTCTCCGGAAGGCCAAAGTTATCATCTGTATAGGAAATCTCCTTATTTGAAACTGGCTCATACCCTCCATTTACCGGCGCATCTGCATATAAATCTTTTAATCCCATTACATGACCAGCCTCGTGAGCACAGGTTCCTGAAAGCACTGCAGCATCATACCTTGAGTTCAGATATTCCGAGCAGGTTGCCCCTCCTTGAAAATTATGCGATGCAATATCGCAGCATCCGGTATACAAACTAATAATTTTAGTCCTACTTTTATTCCATTCAACAGTAGTCGCATTGGAGCGCCCACATACTCCCGGATAAAAATTTACCTTCACAACTCTTTTTCTATAGAGTAAATTTTCTTCTATCATTTTAACCGAAAAATTAACCTTCATCCCTTCATAGAAATCATACTTACTACCTTCATATGCTCCGCCCCAGCGTTCATTTATGGCATCCACAAATAGCTCCTTAAAAGTTACATCCTCACCTACCCTACTAACAATGTTATCACAAGCTTTCTGATTACGCCAATATAGACCATCTGTTTTCAAATATTTGAGTGCTTTTTCATTAGCATTGTCTAAGAAAACCACTCTCATATTCATAACCACATCATTGTCCTTGACCGTAATATATGCCGGATCCCAAATCTTGTCAGTTCCTTCGTTTGCAAGTTCCGGAAACAGCGTCTCTATCGTATCCTTATGCAGTGGTCCTACATTGCGATATCGTTCATCTACGCCATCCCATGTACTTTCGTCATAATCAGAAATACCATCACCGTCAGAATCTACCAGCGTAGGATCCGATTTAACCGGTAATACATATATTTCATCCAAGAATTCCTCTACCGTCTTTCCATCAAGATTTTCAAGGTCATAATATCTGGCAGCCCAGTTTAGCATCCACTCATACTCTCCCACATACTTCTTCATGTACTCATAATATGTAGGCAATATATATTTACCGCTTATATCACCTTTCATTTTAACGCGATTAGTCCGAACTTCTTTCCAATCAGGCAAGTTATCACCATCTGAATCTACAGAACTATAGTTAGTGATTTCTTGATCCAACACAATCTTCTTCATAGATGTGGAGGTAATAATATTGTATCCAAACTTCATGTTTGTTCGATACATCTCTCCCGAAATGGCTGCTATGGAGGAATCACAGGTCGTCGCAAAACCACCAGCATTCCGCACTTTTTGCGCCAAACTACTATGATAGCCACAATAATCCGAACAAATTAGTGCACATCTAATTTCACGATTAGTTAACTCATCCCATTCTTGCCCTAATCTCTCACTTAATGATAGGGTCCCCCAAAATACAGCTAACTTGAGCGTATCCTCTCGCCACTCTACGTTTTTAGCCATCGTCTTCACTTGCTTGTCAAAGTACTGATAATCTTTCGGTTTCGCAAGTGCCATATCCACCAATTCCGCAGCTACCTCTATTCCCTCTACGCATTCTGTTATTCCCACAATATTCCCATCCGCATCAATAATCGTTACCCTAACATCATCACTTATGCTGTAGAAATATTCTATCAGATCTAACACACGCTCTCGCATGGTATTTCCTATACTGCAGCCATATGGAAAAGTACCCTTATTCAAACAAAACGCAATATCAAATTTATCCTGTATTAATATACCTTCAACACCCGGCTCCGGCCTAATGACCTGCTGCTCCCAGTCAGATGTTTCACTGCTCGTTCCTTCCTCCGCATTCCCTTTTTCCATGGCTAAGCTCATTAGCTGTGGTGTTTCAGATACCTTAATTTCAAACCCTATATGATCTAGCCACTTCTCCATATCAACCACACAGAAGGTTCCTACCCTGTCTACTGTTGCACTGATTGTATTGGTTTCCTCATCAATCACTGTCTCCAAAGGAACCGGCATATTTTCCTCTTCATAATACAGAAAAATATGATAACGCTTTACACCTTGTAAAGAGTCTGCGCCATAGGTGTCGTATATATTAGCATCATGAATCTTAAATTTCACCGTAACTTCTTCTACCGTGCCGGTGCCTCTGTGAAGAATCTCCGGGGTACATCCTACTACCGTTTCAGAAGCCAAAATCTCCTCATATGCACTTTCCCTCACAATCAATTCCGAAATTACACTGCCTTGACCTTTTATCGCCAGACTCATCTGATAATCCGTGTTATCTGCATTAATCTTCTCGAGGATTTCTGAATCCTCTGCAATCTCTGCTTCGTATTGATATTCTGCGTCCGGATAGCCGTAGGTTTCCGGATTTAAAGGGTCCAGGCCTACCTTTACTTCGTCTCCGTCGTTAATGGTATCCTGGTCCGTATCCCACTCCATGGGCTTGGTTCCGTAAATATCGACTTCTTCTCCGTCAATCAATCCATCTTCATCACTATCCGGATTAAGAGAGTCGGTTTCTAAACCTGCCTCCTCCAGCATGGTCAATCCATCCTCGTCCGGATCAAGCTCTGAGTCCATTATATTCTCATCTACAGTATATTGGTCCAGCGGGTCGGTACAGCTATACAATTCTTCATATCCATCTGTCAGCTCATCTCCATCGGTGTCCGTTTCATGAATATCTGTGCCTATATGATTCTCATATTCATCAGGAAGTCCGTCTCCATCGGTGTCCCGCATCTCGCTCCAATCCCGGGTGTAATTCTGCATCGTTCCGACATCTCCGGCGGTCACATCACCATTTGTCACATCGCCATCCGTTGCGTCTCCGCTTGTTACGTCGCCACTTGTCACATCCTCACCATCCGTGCTGCCACCGGGCACATCACCTTCGCTGACATCTCCCTGTCCCACTTCTCCATAGCCGTACAGACTGTAATTATAGGGCGCATCCTCACTAGAGCCGCCACTTCCTTTGATACCTATAGATACCACCTCATCAGGAACCACTATGCTATTGTATTCCGCATTTCTGACCACATAGTGATTGCCTTCATGGGCTTCAATCACGCCATTCCAAATCTCTGTAATCTCTCTGTCAAAATCGAATTCCAGAATCCACTCCTCCAGATTGGAATCTGCAGTGTTGGTGACATTAATAGAACCATAAAATCCGCTTCCCCAGTCACCATCAACTATATATTCAATACCATAATCTGTCTCCTGAACCGGAGCACTGCTTTGAATCATCTCATAACGCTCGGGAAATCCGCAGAACGCCTGATTCCCCGAAAATCCGAACGCTACACTTCCCCCGACTGCAATATCCTGATTCCAGCCTACGTTTTTGACAACATACTCGTTATCCCGGCTTGAAGCAATCTCTGCATTCCAAATGTTATCGATTGTATTATGTAACACAAAGCGAATCCGCCAATTCTGAATAGGCGTCTTCCCAAGATTATCAATCCTTATATTCGCATTATAACCCCTTTCTCTTTGTTTTGCAACATTTTATTATCTTTTACCTTAAAAACACTACTTTCTCCCCTTATTCTTTCTTTGTTATTCTATTAACACATCCCCCACAACGCAAAATAGCTCCGGGGCATATGCCCCGGAGCCACTTTTGTCTATAGACTAAAACAGCCTGCAGTTTACTCCTGCAGGCTGTCTTTCCACTCTTCTATCTTTTGACAATCTTTTCTGATTTGCTCTTCCGAATATTCAAAATTGACTTCATGCAATATCCTTGCCAACCGTCCGCCCATGGGCTTCATGGATGCATAGGTAATTCCTCCCGATATCAGTCCTCCCAGCAGAGGCACCACCTTGGAGATTCCCTTCGTGGCAGCACTTTTGGACAATCTAATCCCGATGGTTTTGCTGATTTGCTTTACAATCGGATACAAAACCACCTTGGGCATAACCTTCTCCGGAATCGCCATTAACGTCTGCTTGGCCATCTGGGCATACATAAGCCGCACCACCGCCGCAGCGTCGCCCACGCCGAACATCACACCGAAATACAAAATCAATTGATTGCGGACCATTTCACTGTCCACATCCCCGTTCTTCCACAAATCCTCCCCTCCATACAGATAAGAGAGCTCCTGGGCCATGCGAAGTGCCACGCCGAAAAACTGCAGCGTATCCGCCGGAATAGTAGCCGCCATGGCAAAGCCGCCCGGAATACCTGCCGCAAAGGATACCAAAGACGCCTGAGAAGTTCTCTTGGCAATCACATCCTCTGCCATTCTCTCCAGAATCTCCTTGGGACAATTGGCCTTCACCGGTCCCCAGGCCAGAATATCCCGGAGATTAAATGCATGATTCTCAAACAGCTCCGTGAGAAATTCCGTTCGGTCCACTTTCACGCCCGGCAACTTAATGGCATTGATAATCATACTCTCAAAAAAACTGTCCTGTTTTACCTCTACAGATAAATCCTGTCGCTCTTCCATAAGCCCCTCCTGATATATTATATGTAATATTGCGCTTCCATTTTTTACCAATTATAACACATCCTCATATCTTTGACCACTTCTTGGAATACTTCTTTACAACACCCCAAATTTAGGGTAGTATAGAAAAATGCGTGCATAGGAGGCACTTTATGGAAGGAACATCCCTTTTACAGAAAGCACTCCAGGATAAAGAAACGATTATTTCGGACAGGCGCTACCTCCACAACCATCCGGGCGTGGGATTTGACCTAAAAGATACCAAAGATTATGTTGCGCAGAAACTAACAGAAATCGGCATTGAACCCATTCCCTGCGGCAAAGCAGGCCTGATAGGACTTGTGGGCGGCAAACAGCCCGGCAAGGTATTTTTGCTAAGGGCAGATATGGATGCCCTACCTGTCAAAGAAGAGGCCAAATTGGAATTTAGCTCTGCCAATGACAACATGCATGCCTGCGGACACGATACACACACCGCCATGCTTTTAGAGGCTGCGCGTCTATTAAAAGAACGCGAACAAGACATTCACGGCACCGTAAAGCTGATGTTTCAACCTGCCGAAGAAATTCTGGAAGGTGCTGCAGACATGATTGCTGCCGGTGTTTTAGACAATCCCCAAGTGAATGCCGGACTGATGATTCATGTACTGGTAAACATGCCCTTTGAGACCGGCACAGCCATTGTCTCATCCGGTGGTGTCAGCGCTCCCGCTGCAGATTATTTTACCATTCATATTCAGGGCGAGGGATGTCATGGTTCCATGCCCAACCTAGGTGTGGACCCCATCACAGTAGCCGCTCATATTATATTGGCGCTGCAGGAAATTCATGCCAGAGAACTGGCCCCTGCAGATGATGCGGTTTTGACCGTGGGCTCCATTCAGGCCGGTGAGGCCGGCAATGCCATTCCCGACACTGCCAGACTAAACGGCACCCTTCGCGCCTATGACGAAGAGGTCCGGGAACACTTAAAGACACGCATGTCAGAAATAGCAAACTACACTGCCAAGGCATTTCATGCCACTGCCACCGTTACCTTCGGCAGCGGCTGTCCCACTTTACAAAATGACCGGGAACTGTCTGAATGCACCCTGGCATATATCCGGGAACTGACAGGCCATGACAAAGCCTATTCTACTGAAGAACTGGCTGCTTTGGCCCAGGGCGGCAAGGTTGCCAAAAATGTCGGTAGTGAAGATTTTGCCTATATCAGCCACAAAATCCCTACCATCATGCTGGCACTGGCTGCCGGACAACCGGATAAGGGATTTACGTTCCCCCTCCATCACCCGGAGGCGCAATTTGACGAAGATGCCTTGCCCGTAGGAGGCGCCATTTACGCTCACGTGGCTATGCGATGGCTGGAAGAACACAAGTAACGTAACCATAAATATACAAAGGAGATTATAAAACACATGAACAAGACTGCTACACAAACAGAAAACAAAAAGACATTTGTGACCAGCACCATCGGCATTCTGCTTCTGGCATGCCTTTGCTGCCTGCTTTGGGGAAGTGCGACCCCTGCTATCAAGATTGGCTATGAGTGGTTTGGTATTGCTGCCGGTGACGTGGCATCCCGCATTCTCTTTGCCGGCGTGCGCTTCATCCTGGCAGGTGTACTCACCGCTATCTTCGGAAGCATTATTGCAAAGAAGCCTCTGTTTCCTCAGAAAAGCTCCTGGGGTATGGTTTGCAAACTGGGTATGGTTCAGACCGTATTCCAGTACATATTCTTTTACATGGGCCTTGCCTACACCACCGGTGTAAAGTCCGCCATCATCAACGGTTCCCAGACCTTTATCGCTATTCTGCTTGCCTGTCTGGTATTCCGCTATGAAAAGCTTACCCTAAAGAAGTTCTTAGGATGTCTCATCGGCTTTGCAGGCGTAATCGTTATCAACTACGACCCCTCCGGTCTTACCGGCGGTTTTACCTTCAAGGGCGAGGGTGCAATATTAATAGCCGCCATCGCATACGCACTTTCCTCTGCACTGGTTAAGAAATACTCCCAGAAGGAAAGCCCCGTAGTCTTAAGCGGCTATCAGTTTATTTTCGGTGGTATCATTATGACCATCTGCGGCCTTCTCATGGGCGGCCACTTAACCGGCTGGTCCGTAAAGTCCGTAATCCTTATGATTTATCTGGCATTAATTTCCTCCGTGGCATACTCCGTATGGGGTATTCTCTTAAAGCACAATCCCGTAGGAAAGGTTGCCGTATATTCCTTTACCAATCCGATTTTCAGCGTACTTTTGTCCTTTGCATTCCTGCACGAGACATCCTCCTTCGGTTTGGAGCTTGTGCTGGCGCTGGCTCTTGTATGCGGCGGTATCTTCCTGGTAAACAGGGTAAATGAATAAATCGTAACACAACAGTTCCCCGGCAAAGATACATTTGCCGGGGAACTGCCATTTTAGGGAGTAATTAGTATTAACAAATTCCATCTATTTTTTGACGACCATGTCGTCTGTTACAATTGTCACATCATAATCCACACCGTCCACATTTATGGAAGGAATCAATGTATTCGCCGAAAATATTTTCTCATCCGTATAAGAATATTTTTCCGGTTTTTCACCGTTTTCTAACTGTTCAATTATTTCCCGAACCCGCGGTCCATGAAGCGGATTGCACTCCGCAATCAAAGTGATACGATCCTCCAACACATAGTTCATTGCATCTTCTCTTACACCGTCGAAGGAAATCACCATGATTTCACCATTTTCAATATCAGACCCAACGCTTTTACCTGCCGCCTCTATCGCTTCTATCGCCCCAAATGCCTCATTATCATTTTCACAGTACACAACATTAATGTTGTCATATTCCTTCAGAAGCGCACTCATCACTTCTCTGCCTTTAGCCTGTGTAAAATCTCCCGGAACCTCTGCCAGCAAATCCCAACCGTTCTCTCTTGCTGCATCTGCCAATCCTTTTGTCCGCCCTATTTGCGCAGATGCACCTATGGTTCCCTGAATATTTACAATATGCAAGTCTTCTGCAGAAATCCCCCGCTCATCGGAGAAGCGTTTCAGCCACGTTGCCGCCTTCATACCCTCCAATTCAAAATCCGAACCTACCCAACAGGTAAACAGGCTCTTATCCTTCACATCAACCATACGATCCACAATTATTACAGGAATATCTGCGTCCTTCGCCTCCATCAGCACTGTATCCCAGCCTGTTTCCGTCACCGGAGCAAGAACAATGTAATCCACATCCTGTTGAATAAAGGTTCGAATAGCCATTATCTGATTAGCCTGTTTCTGCTGACCATCTTCAAACAATAATTCATATCCGTTCGCAACAGTAAAAGTTGTCTTCATTGATTCCGTGTTGGCGCTGCGCCAATCAGACTCAGCTCCCAACTGGGAAAAACCTATTACAATCCGCTCAGAAGAGTCACCTGCAACCGCCTGACTCATCTCTTCACCACCAAAATGGTAACCGCATCCCCCGATTAAAAAACAGAGCATTAATATGATTCCGATTGTGAAAGATTTCTTCATATTCTCCTCCTCTGAAATCCTATCATTTTCTCTATTATAGCACCTTTAACCACGGGGTCACAAACACTATTTCTTTAGACCTCTCTTTTTGCGTGCCATTACCAGACTCTGTATCACAAGGAACAGACACAGCATGGCTGCAATGGTAATTCCGGTCCACCATGCCTGATCAAGACCTGCAGACGAAACAATATTCTGAATGGTACTTAAGGACAATACGCCAAAGAACGTACCGATAATATTGCCTACGCCGCCTGTGAGCATGGTACCTCCGATAATGGAAGATGCAATGGCATTCATTTCCATACCGCTTGCATGGGAAGCGGAACCGGAGCCCACATGCATGAAGTACACGAAGCCACCGATACCTGCCAGTAGACCACACAGCAGATGAGAAAGGAATCTGGTACGTCTCACGTTAATACCAAGCATCAATGCACTCTGGCTGTTACCACCTACCGCATAGAAGGAACGTCCCAGCTTGCTCCATCTAAGTAGTATAAACATTACAGCCACTACCAAAAGTGCCACAACAACACCAATCTCAATATATGCAGGCACATAGTTGCCAAGCTTATTTACTGAGCCAAATCCCGGAACATGAATTCTGGTATTTTTCAGCTCCACAAATGACTCGTTCGCCACATTGAAGGGCTTTGTATTTACGATGGTAGTCATGCCTCGTGCAAAGAACATTCCCGCCAGCGAGACTATAAACGGCTGTATATCCAAATATGCTACCAAAAATCCCTGTACAACACCAAACAACAAACCGATGCCAAGGGCAATTAATACCGCCACAAAAACATTTCCGTTGTGGAAATCCAAGTAAACGGCACAACACATACTTACCAGTGCTGCTACACCACCTACCGAGATATCGATACCGCCGGTAATCATTACAATACTCATTCCACAAGCAATAATAATCAGCGCTGCATTTGCATTCAGAATATTAAAGAATGTCTGAGGTTTCAAAAAACCTTTACCCTGAAATACCATAGCTCCGATATACATTGCAAAAAATACAACGACCGTAATTAACAGAAGGAGGTTTGTATCCGTAATATTCTTTGCTTTATCACGCATTTTATTTACAAATGACATGTTAACCGACCTCCTTTACGCTTTTTGCAGGCTTAAGCTTCTTACCCAAAGCAGATAAGTATTCTCTCACCTTAGGTGTACTTAATACTACCAACGCAATTACCACGATTGCCTTGTAAGCAGGCAATGCATCTGACTGCACCTGATACTTATACAATGTAGTGGTAAGGAACTGAATTACATATGCTCCCAAAATAGAAGCGGTCATGTTAAACTTTCCTCCGCTTAATGCGTTTCCGCCCAAAGCTACCGCAAGGATTGCATCCATCTCAATATCCTTTGCAATAACAGAATAGTTAATGGAAGACAAGCGGCTTACCTTTATCAATCCGGCAACTGCTACGCACAGTCCTAAGATTACAAAGGAAAGGAATTTAATAAACTCCGGATTTAAACCGTTCAATCTGGAAGAATGTTCGTTAATTCCTACTGCCTGAGTATAAAGACCCAGGTTGGTAAATTTTAAAACGAGCATAATTACAACCACACATGCCACTGCAATGAAAAACGGTGTAGGAACAGGAATCCCGGGAATAAATCCTCCAAAATAACTGAATGTAGGATCACTGATAATAGGCAATTCGTTATTGTTAATCCATGCCGCAATAGAACGGCCTGCAGTAAATAAAATCAAAGTGGCAACCATGGGTTGTATTTTGAAATACGCCACCAGCACTCCATTAAAAGCACCAAACAACATCGCCACCACGCAACCTATCAAAAAGGCAACAATAATCGGTGCCTGCAGTGTTTCCGGCCTGGAATTGGTGCCACACAGCACTCTGAGAATTACACTTCCTGCAATGGCAATTCCCGCACCCACACTAATATCCTGACCACCGGACGCCGCTGTTACCAGCGTCATGCCGATTGCCAGTATTGCAAGCTCAGAGCCATAGTCCAAAATGGTTACCAGATAACCGGACAAAACCGGGTCTCCGGCACTATTGTAACCTAAAGTAATACGAAAAAAGGAAGGGTCTACAATCAAATTAAAAACTGCTAAGATTACCAGAGCTGCAATGGGGATAAAAATCTGTCTTCCAAACAATCCCTTAAGCATCGTCCCTGCATTCGTTTTTTTCTTATCTTTACTTTGCATGATTTGTATCACCTCCGGCAATGGTACTCATAATCTTATTCTGGGTCAAATCATCACCTGACAACTCACCCACCGCCTTGCGGTCACGCATAACCACCAATCGCGAACAAGTACGCAACATCTCATCCGTTTCTGAAGAAATAAATGTAACACTCATTCCCTCAGATGCCAATTTTAGTACCAGCTTCTGAATGTCAATCTTAGTACCTACATCAATACCTCTTGTGGGCTCATCCAATATCAGATATTCAGGATGTGTTAACAGCCATCTCGCAAGAATTACCTTCTGCTGATTACCACCTGACAATGATTTGATTGGGGTATCTGCTGAAGCAGTTTTAATCCCCAATACCTTGATGTATTCCTCTGCAAACTTATTTGCTTCAGCCTTAGAAAACGGTTTAAAGAAACCTGTCAGAACCTGCAATGCCAGAATAATATTCTCCCGAACAGAAAGGTCTCCTACGATACCATCCCGTTTTCTATCCTCCGGCAGATAAGCGATCCCCTGCTTCATGGCATCTAGCGGCTTGCGGATTTTAATAACCTTTCCGTTCTTCTTCAACGTTCCGCCCATAACTCTGTCTGCACCAAAAATTGCTCTGACACACTCGCTTCTTCCTGAGCCTAACAAACCGGTAAATCCATTAACCTCACCCTTGTTTATATAAAAATCAAAGGGTTTAATTCCTGCATTACTTACCAGGTTCTCTGCCTCAAATACCGCCGTACCTGCACCTTCTTTATCATAAGCTGCCTGCTCGCCCTTGATATCTGACATATCATCCAAATCTTTACCCAGCATCTTTGAAACCAGCTGTACTCTGGGAAGATCCTTAATTTCATATTCACCTACCAGTTTACCGTCACGCAAAACTGTAATTTTGTCACAAACAGCATATACCTGGTCCAAGAAGTGGGTTACAAAAATAATTCCGACACCTCTTGCTTTCAAATCTCTCATCAGACCAAACAGTTTTTCCACTTCCTGATCATCCAAAGAGGAAGTCGGTTCATCCAAAATGAGAACCTTACAATCCATATCCACTGCGCGGGCAATTGCAACCATCTGTTGTACCGCAATCGAACAACTGGCAAGCTGCTGGGTTGCCTTTGCCGGAATATCCAAAGACTGCAGAATCCTATCTGCGTTCTCATTCATCTTTTTCCAATTCTGGCATACTGACTGGGTTCTGCCTATGTACATGTTCTCTGCCACAGAAAGATTCGGACAAAGCGTAATTTCCTGATATACCGTACTAATTCCAAGCTTCTGGGCATCCTGCGGCGAACGAATAGCGACCGCCTTATCTACACCTTTAATAAAAATCTGACCTTCATCCTTCGTGTATACTCCGGTCAATACCTTAATCAGGGTAGATTTCCCGGCACCGTTTTCCCCCATTAACGCATGGATTTCTCCCTCACAAAGATTAAAGTCAACTCCTTGCAAAGCACGGACTCCCGGAAAGCTTTTGTGAATATTCTTCATCTCCAAAACTGCTTTTTCTCTCACCGTGTATTCACCCCTTAACTACATTTCTAGAAAACAAGCGCGGTGCAAGCGTAGGATTTATCTATTACGCCGCGCCGCGCTTTTAATCACATAACTAAAATCGACTTAGATACCGTATTTGTCTACATCTTCCTGAGTAATGGTAGTAGCGTCAAATCCCTTCTCATCCATGATAATGGTCTTCTCTGCAAGAGTACCGCCGCTCTCAAGAGTCTTAATGATCTCATCGATGTATCCGGCCTGGAAAGGATTACACTGACCATCGTAGTTCCAGTTCTGGTTCAACAGCTCTTCCAAAGCCCACTTGTTGCAGTCAAAGCCCATTACTACAACGTCTTTGCCAACGCCGTGAGAAATGTTTGCCTTGTCAAGAGCAGCTACCGCGCCCTTAGCCATGTCATCGTTCTCTGCATAAATAACGTTGAAGGACTCGCCGGAGTCAATTACGGACTGTACAATCTGCTGTGCCTTCTCTGCGTTCCACTCAGCGGTCTGCTGGGTAACAAGATTCCAACCATCACTAGCCACTGCTGCGTCTACAGCACCGGTACGACCCTGCTGTGCAGCGGAACCCATAACACCCTGAAGGTGAATGATATTGTACTCGCTAAGGTTCTGAGCCTTCAGCCAATCAACTGCAGTCTGGCCTTCCTTTGCCATATCAGAAACGATGGAAGCCTCGTACAGACTGGGGTCAGCATCAATTGTTCTATCGAACAGAATTACTCTGATACCTGCATCCTGTGCATCTTTCAATACAGAATCCCAACCGGCAGTATCTGCTGCGGAGAGAAGCAAGTAGTCAACGCCGTCCTGGATGAACTTCTGAGCTGCAGTAATCTGCTCATCATTCTTAAGGCTGTATGCAAAAGATGCGTCGTAGCCGTTTTCCTCAGTAAACATCTCTTTCATATCCTTGTCGTTCGCAGTACGGTAACCGGACTCGTTAGGATCGTTGTTGATGATACCTACTTTGATCAGTGCACCGGAAGTGTCCGCAGGTTTGGACTCCTCTTTCTGCACAGGCTTGTTGTTGCCGGCAGCAGGAGCAGATGCCTTTTCATCTCCACCGCCACATGCAGTCAAGCCAAATAACATTGTTGTTGCTAAGAGAGCTGCAAGAATTCTCTTTCTCATAATGTAACCTCCCGTGTTAATGTTTCTTCGTGGATTAATTTCCTTCGATGATTCCATATTATCGTTCTATCACAAATAAATCCATGCAGATAACTCTCACGAAAGTTGAAATTCTTATTTCGTTATTTTTTGAAGTTTGTTTTTGTATTATGAAAGTTGAATTTTTTCACCGCTTACAGATTCTCCATGTAGGGAAGCAAAATGTACACAACCGTCCCTTCTCCGTAAACGCTTTCTATTTTGATGCCATACTCCTCTCCAAAATTTAAACGGATGCGTTCATTCACATTATAAAGTCCATATAAATTCTTTTCTTCCGGTACAGACAATGCCATACCATCCCTTACCTGTTCAAGTCTTTCCGGCGTAATACCAATTCCGTTGTCCCGGATTTCAATCGTAAAATAATCCTTTTCCGCTTGTCCGGTAATCACAATATTTCCGCCGCCTCTTTTATTTTTAATACCATGATATAAAGCATTTTCCACCAGCGGCTGAATGGTAATCTTCGGGATTCTATAATCGTTCAACACCTCCGGCACCTGTATTTCATAACACAAAATATCCTGATAGCGCATCTGCTGAATCTCCAGATAACTTCTTACATGCTGAAGTTCTTCTTTTATAGACACGATACTCTTGCCCTGATTTAAAGATGTTCTAAAAAAATCAGACAAGCTCCCCACCATTCTTACCACCTTTTTCTGTTCTCCTGCCTCAGCCAGCCACACAATGGCATCCAGCGTATTGTATAGAAAATGAGGATTAATCTGGGTCTGCAACAATTCAATCTCTGCTTTTCGCAGGCGAATCTGCTCACACTTTACCTGATCCACCAATTCATTGATTTCCTCTATCATGGAATTCAAGGAATCACTGAGTACCTGCACCTCTGCACCGGTTCTTACATCAAACCGGACAGACAAGTCACCGCCAGCCACATCATTTGCAGCCTCACTAAGCTTACGAATGGGATGTGTGATGCTTCGCGGTATATAATACGACAGAAACAGAATCGATGCTAAAATACATGCAAATGCAATCAGCGAAAATCGAATCATATCCCAATAAAACTTTTGGTACTCTGCACTGGATTGTTCCAATGCTTTGATCTCATAGTGAATATATTGGAAAATGGTCTCCCGAATTAAAGAGGTAACAATCTGAACATCATTCTCCCAAATTTCCATATTGTCTTCGTATCGGTCACCCTCCCGCAGATTCTCTTCTATACGTTCTTTGTAGCTTTCCAGATTGGACAAATACTTTTTCACACTTGCTATGCGCTTTTTGTTATCTTCGGAATTCGTGGGTTGCTCCAGACTATTGACAATTCGATTTGCTTCCGCAAGCATAGCATTCAGCTCCGATTCCTCAATAGATTTATTCTCCACGATCAACAGATAAGTTTCATAGTCAAAATCTTTTTTAAAATCCAAACTGAACTCACTGGCTACTCGCGTAGAATTAATCATATTCACATAATTTCTGTTACCTATCCACAAATTATAAAAACAAAAAATCAAAAACAACACAACGGGAACCAGCAATGCAAGATAGGAATATCTGATTTTAGTAGCCAGAGAAGCACTTCTGTACAACTCCCGGATTCGTTTTCCCATAGATGCCTCCTATATAGTCTGTATTGGTCACTTGCATGGAACAGGATATCAGTTCTCCTCTACCCCTTTTCCGCCACGATACTGAGTAGGTGTCATTCCCTGCGTCTTTTTAAACAAATAAGAAAAATAATGAGGGTCTTTGTAGCCCACTTCAAAGCTGACTTCGCTGCTTTTCTTGTTGGTACATCGGAGCAATTCCTTTGCCTTGTTCATTCGATAATCCGTCAAATATTTAATAAAAGTCTGGCCTGTCTGCTGACTGAAAATCATACTGAGATGATTCGGCGAAAAATTCACATGAGATGCCAGCAGATTCAAGGACAATTCTTCATCTGCATAATTTTTATCAATATAGTCCATAACCTCTCGTACAACCTTTCCATAACGGTTGCTGGCCACACGCTCTCTCAGCATTACTGCACTTTGCATAATTCTTATGATATAATTGTAGGCTTCCTCTTTATTCTGAAAAACATTAGAATTCAAATCCAATGGCTCTATTTCCGCTCTGGACAATTGCAGCTCTTCTAAAAATTCCACAACACAAAAATAGCAGTCCATAATGATGTATTGTCTGAATACCGCAGACCGCATTGCTCCATCACCCAGATCTTTAAAGAATTCATCTACAAAGTAAACCGTCTCATCCTTGTCTCCCAGCTTTAAAAATTCCCGGATTTTGGTCCTGTCCAGGTGTCTGGGACTCACATTGCCCAAGTCAAAATCATCCTTGTCACTTCCGGCTCCCGACTCCATATCCCGGCTGTCCAATATAACACTTTCACTAATCAGATACTGATGCGCAAAAGCATGACTTGCCCTGGAAAAGGAATTTGGCAATTCCAAAAGGCGGTTCACCGGCTGACCGATTCCTCCAAAATACCACACATGCTGATAGGTACTGAGAACACCTTTCATCGCTTCCAGATAAGTGCTTTGCAATTTCAAAAGCTCCTCTATGGAATCCGCTTTGAACAATAATGCAGTACCTTCCAGATTTCTGTCAAAACTAATAATACCCATCTGTTCCTGTTTTGTGCGCAGTGTTTCCTCTATCTTCACCAGACTGTTGGAATACTCATCAAGTGCATGATTTTCCGATTTAAGCTTAATGAGCACAATATTATACCAGACAGAGCTGATATCGATGCGCAATTTGCCCGCCTGTTCCAGCAACTCTGCAACAGACTTTGTTCCCGTAACAAGATAATGAAAGAAATCCTTGCGCTCTTTGCGGGTATTTTCCTCCATCTCACGCATATACAATTCTTTTATCTCACGCTCTTTGCGATTCTCCTCTATTTTTAAAGCAACGGCATCCACTTCTGCCAGAAGTTCTTCCCCGTTAATCGGTTTACAAAGATATTGGGCGATTCCTATTTTGATAGCTTCTTTTGCGTATTCGAACTCTTCATATCCGGACAGAACAATAATCTCTATCCACGGCATCTCTTTCTTAATCAGCCGACTTAAAACAAGACCGTCCATAAAAGGCATACGAATATCCGTGATCACAATATCCGGCTTCAACTTCTGTATCATGGAATAGGCAAGCTCCCCATCACTGGCTTCTCCGCAAAAATCATAGCCATGGCCTTTCCAATCCACATTATTCTTGATGCCCTCGCGTACAACAAATTCATCCTCTACCAAAAACACCTTCAACATATCGTTACCTCTCTATCTTTCAAAGCAATAAAAGCAGGAAAATCTCCTGCTTTATTGTTGCCGCCATTCAGAAGCCGACTCCCGAAAAGCACCGCACTACTGCCCGTAATAGGCATTCGCCCCGTGCTTACGGAAATAATGCTTATCCTGTAATTCTGTCGGTGCCTGTTGTACTTCCGGACAAATGGATTCCGTACGGTATGCCATTTTGGCCACTTCTTCCAGAACAACCGCATTGTGCACTGCCTCCATGGCATTTTTCCCCCAGGTAAATGGTCCATGATTTTTGCAAAGTACCGCCGGCACCGCCATTGGGTCTTTCTCCATACGTTTGAACTCACTTACAATCAAGCGGCCGGTATTTACCTCATAGGCTTCCTCTATCTCCTCCCTGGTCAGACATCTTACACAAGGCACCTCTCCGTATATATAGTCTGCATGAGTGGTACCGTAACAGGGAATACTACGCCCCGCCTGAGCCCAACTGGTAGCATATGAAGAATGGGTATGCACAATGCCGCCGATTTCAGGAAATGCCTTGTATAATTCCAGATGTGTAGGCGTATCCGAGGAGGGTTTATACTTCCCCTCCACCCGATTACCTTCCAGGTCCATAACCACCATATCTTCCCAAGTCATCTTCTCGTAATCCACCCCACTTGGCTTAATTACAAAAAGTCCGGACTCCCTGTCAATCCCGCTTACGTTTCCCCATGTAAATGTTACCAGCCCGTATCTGGGCAGCTCCATATTTGCCTTGTAAACTTCCTGCTTTAATGCCTCTAACATAACTCATACCCTCACTTCAATGTATCAACCGCCGCATGTTCAATTGCAAGCCCTGCTATATAGCGTTTCATGAAGCACTCAAATCCTGCCACATCCTCCGCAGAAGGTTCCATCCTGCTGCCGGTTTGTCCTGCAAAAATACGATTATTTAAAAACTCCTGCAAAGTCTCTCCATGCTGTCTGCCATGCATATATGCCGCCAGCAATGCAATTCCCCAGGCACCACCTTCACCCGCAGTTTCCATAACTGAAACTGCAGTATTCATGGCAGCTGCAGCAATTCGCTGTCCCACACCCTTGGTTTTAAACAAGCCGCCATGGCCAAACATTTCATCGACCTTTACATCCTCCTCCTTGAACAAAAGGTCCAGTCCAACCTTCAATGCAGCCAATGAAGAATACAGATGCGTTCTCATGAAATTGGCCAATGTAAACTTATTCTCCGCTTTGCGCACAAACAAAGGAGCACCTTCGTCAAATCCCGCCACCGGCTCACCGGAGAAAAAGTTATACGAAAGCAAACCACCACAATCTGCATCTCCCTCCAAAGCCTTTTGATAAAGCACGGAAAACAGCTTGTTTTTGTCTGCTTCTATTCCAAAGCTCTCAGCAAATTCTCCGAAAAGATTGACCCAGGCATTCAAATCGGAAGTACAGTTGTTACAGTGTACCATTCCCACCAAAGCGCCGTCCGGCGTGGTAACCAGGTCCACTTCCTTATATACCTTCTTTAATTCCTTTTCCAGAACAATCATCGCAAATACGGATGTGCCTGCAGAAACATTTCCTGTCCGTACGCCTACACTGTTGGTAGCCGTCATACCCGTTCCGGCATCTCCCTCCGGAGGACACACCACAATACCTGCCTGCAGCTTACCGCTGACATCCAACAACGCAGCTCCCTCCGGCGTAAGCACACCTGCCTCGTCACCTGCAGAAAGTACCTTTGGTAAAATCTCTTCCAACGTCCATGCAAATCCCATAGGCGCTATCAGTTCTCCAAACCGTTTTACCATCTGCTCATCATAATCGCCTGTTTGAATATCAATGGGAAACATACCGGAAGCATCTCCCACCCCCAGCACCTTCTGACCTGTAAGTTTCCAATGAACATATCCCGCCAGCGTTGTAAAAAATGCGATATTCTTTACATGCTCTTCCTTATTCAGAATAGCCTGATATAAATGTGAAACGCTCCATCTCTGAGGAATATTATAATTGAATTCATCTGTCAGTATATCTGCAGCCTCTTCTGTTATGGTGTTTCTCCATGTTCTAAAGGGAACCAACAGATTATCCTCTTTGTCAAAAGCCAGATATCCGTGCATCATAGCAGAAAATCCCATACCCGCATAAGCAGTAACCTCCGCCTGATATCGATTTTGCACATCCTTGAGCAAATCCTGATAACATTCCTGCAACCCCTTCCATACTGCCTCCAGTGAATAGGTCCAAATCCCGTCTACATACTGATTCTCCCATTCATGACTACCGGATGCCAACGGGGTACCCTTTTCATCAATTATAACTGCTTTAATTCGGGTGGAACCCAATTCAATGCCCAAAAAACTTTTGCCCGCCACTATCAGCTGCTTACTATCCATTGTTGTACCTCCTGTCAACCAGTTCCTTATCTATAAAACACCTCGCCCAGCATCAAATCTCTCTTAAAATCCCTGATGCGGGTATCCTTATCAATATATACCGCCTCGATACCCATTGCGTTAGCCCAGTCTCCCATCTGTTCCGCAGTCAAGTCATAGGAGAAAGCTGTATGATGCGCACCGCCTGCCAGAATCCATGCTTCTGCACCAGTGTACATATCCGGCTCCGGGGTCCAGAAATTAGTAGCTACAGGAAGCTTGGGCATAGGCTTTTCCACCTTCTTACAATTCACATCATTAATAATCAGTCGGAAACGATTACCCAAATCAATCAATGAAACGGCCACACCGGGACCTTCCTTGGAAGTAAATACCAGTCTTGCAGGATCTTCTCTGTCACCCATGCTCAAGGGCTGACATTTTATACTGATAGGTCCTTCTGCAATAGTGGGACAAATCTCCAGCATATGTGCCTGCAAAATACCTTCTTTACCCTTGACAAGGTTATATGTATAATCCTCCAGCATGGAAGTACCTTTTGCGTTCTTAATATCCGCCGTCATAATCTTCATCAGGCGTACCATTGCTGCTACTTTCCAATCACCCTCTGCACCGAATCCGTATCCTTTTTGCATCAGTCGTTGAATTGCCAGTCCGGGGAGCTGCTTCAAGGCGCCGAGATCCCCGAAATGTGTTACGATTGCCTGATAATTCTTCTCCTCCAGGAAGCGCTCAAATCCCAATTCTATCTGCGCCTGCACTGCAACATGGCGTCTGAAATCTTCCGGTGTTCTTCCTTCTAAAATTATATCATATTTTTCATAATATTCATCTACTAATTCATTAATATCTGCAACAGAAACACTCTCAACGCATTCTGCTATCTCATTGACGGGATAACTGTCAATCTCCCAGCCAAACTTAATCTGCGCCTCTACCTTATCGCCTTCGGTAACAGCCACATTACGCATATTATCAGCCACACGCATAACACGAATATGGCTACTCTCTATAATACCTACCGCTGTACGCATCCAGGAAGCAATCTTCCCCATTACAACCGGGTCTGCAAAATGACCTACCACTACTTTACGTTCCATTCGCATACGACTAACGATATGACCATATTCTCTATCGCCATGCGCAGACTGATTTTCATTCATAAAATCCATATCAATGGAGTCATAAGGAAGCTCCTCATTAAACTGTGTATGCAGATGCAAGAGCGGCTTTCTGTATTCCTGCAATCCGAGAATCCAGGATTTTGCCGGTGAAAAAGTATGCATCCATGTAATTACACCTGCACAATTCTCATCCTGATTGGCCTCGTTAAACGTTCTTCTGATAATTTCGTTTGTAATCAATGTGGGCTTCCATATTACTTCATAAGGCAAAATGCCTGAACGATTCAGCTCCTCAACAATTTTACGGGAATGATCTGCCACCTTACTCAAACACTCATCGCCATACAAATCCTGTGAACCGGTACAAAACCAAAATACATATTTTTTCTGCACTAACATGAAACTACCTCCTTCATAACAAAGTCTCGCTTATTTTATTCTCATGTTATAACTTTATGTATTTTGTATAAACCGATTTTTTTATGAAAAATGTAAGTTATTTTACGAATTTTCTTATGCTTTCCTACTCTTCTACTTTTATTTTCACACATTTTATGGTACAATTATCCAAAATTCATAAGGAGGGTTTTGCACATATGAAAAAACTTGTTGCAGAATTTATTGGTACCGCTGTTCTGGTTACCCTTGGCTGCGGTACTGCAATGTTAGTAGGCTGTGATGCAGCAAACGGTTGCGGATATCTGCTTACCGCTTTGGCATTCGGTCTTGTAATCGTAGGCATGGCATACTGCATCGGCAATATTTCCGGTTGCCACATCAATCCCGCAGTTTCACTGGGTGTTCTGATGACCGGTGGCATCAGCATCAGCGATTTCGTAGGTTATGTAATTGCGCAGTGTCTGGGCGCACTGGCAGGTACCGGAATTCTTGCTCTGATTTTTGATCAGGGTGGTGTAACTGACCAGACCGGCGCTTTCGGCTCCAACGCATTAGGCGGTGTATGCGAGAGCGCAGTTGCAGGTCTTACCGTAGAAATCGTTCTGACCTTTATCTTTGTAATGACTATCTTAGGTGTTACCAGCAAGAAAGCCGGACATGGCTCTTTTGGCGGCCTGATCATCGGTCTGACACTGACTCTGGTACATATTTTCGGAATCGGCCTTACCGGCACCTCCGTAAACCCCGCAAGAAGCATTGCTCCCGCTATTGTTTCTGCTATCAACGGCAATGCAGCTCCTCTTTCCAGCCTTTGGGTATTCATCGTAGGACCTTTGGTTGGTGCAGCACTTGCAGCTGTGGTTTATAAGTTCCTTGAGAGCGAAGACAAGAAGCCTGCTGTAGCTTCTAAAGAGACTGCTGAATAAGACATGCAAAAGGGAAGGTCAATGACCTTCCCTTTTTATATGCCTATAACAATCGTATCTGCTTTACATCTTAAATACAACCAGGCCTTCCTTCAACACATCTGACAATCTTACCAAATCCTCTGATGCTTGTTCCAGCCGCTGCATGGTCGTACCCACATCCTTTGCTGCATCCATAGTGCCCTGAGAGGAATCTGCGTTCTTCCGGGAAATCGTTGCCAACTCTTCAATATTGTCGCGAACCGCTGTCCGTGAATCACTCAATACAGACACCTTGCTCCTGATGTTATCAATATTAGCCAAGGAACGCTCCACGCCGCCGGATAACTGCTCATACTTTTCTTTGGTCTCCGTCAGTTTATTCTGCTGATGATTCATATTGACTTTCACTTCATCCATAATCTCCAGCATGCGATCGGAAATGCTTAGGAATTCTTCAATATTGTCTTCTATCTCCGTAGCTGATTTTGCAGATTGATCCGCAAGCTTACAAATCTGTTCTGCTACAATTGCAAAGCCTCTGCCTGCCTCTCCTGCTCTGGCAGCCTCGATGCTGGCATTCAGTGACAGCAAATCTGTTTCATCTGCAATGGCCTGAATCACAGAAACTGCTTCCTTAATGCTCTGTATAGACCGGTACAAAACAGTAAACTGCTCTGACACCTTGTCGATGGACTCCTTGGTATCCTCATTGGATGCACTGAGCTCCTCCACAATCTGCTCAGAAGCCTTCTCATCCTCATCCATTCTGGCAGCCAGCCCTGTAAGCTGTTCTACCTCCTGCATAATCAAATCAATTTGCTCACTAATCATCAGGACATTGTCATTGGCCGTCACACTGTTGGCCGCCTGGCAGGTAGCTCCTTCAAAAATTTCACCCACGGATCCCACTACGCCATCCATAGTAGTGCGGGTATCCTGAGACATGGCTGCCAGCTGATTGGCTGACTCCAATAAATTATTGGAGGATGTCTTGATATCGGTCACAATTTTACGCAAGGTCTCCTGCAACATAACAGTTATCCGGTAAATATCGCCCAGCTCGTCTTTGCGGTTCTGCAGTCCCTTATCTGCCTTAGTACCCAGTTCGCCGTTCACAAGCTTATTCAGGAAGAAATGAATTTCCTTCATGGTCTTAACCATTGTACCCGAAATCCAGGCTACACACACCGCTGCCACTACCAACAGAACAACTGCAAAAATAATAATTTTAGCAACCTGCCCTCGTACCAGTGCATTGACGGAAGTCACATCCATCGCCACCTCAATCGCTCCGCAGACCTCACCGTTAGAATTTACCAATGGCTGATAATATACATAATAATTCTGTCCGAAAAGATCCAGATTTTTCTCAAAAGCAACCTGCTCCTGCTCTATGGCACTCCATACATCACTGTCCACAATAGTGCCGTTGGCGCGAACCCCTTTTTCATTGCGAAGGGTGGTAATCAGACGCATCTTGCCAAAGAGCATGGAAACCTCAAAACCGGTTTTATCCTGCAAGCCATCAATCAACTGCGTCTCACCGGATATACTGGCATCTCCCTTAGTCACTTTACCGCTCTGGCTTACCACATAGTCACCCTTGTACAAATTGGTATAGGTCTCATTTACAGAAGTGGCCACAATCTGTAAGGACTTCTCTATCTCGCCCTCAATTCCGCTCCTGAGCGCCTGTGCGGCAAAAAGCGTGATGCCGATACAGATAATCAACATGGGCAGCAAACACATAGCTAAAAGGCGCTGTGCTATGCCCAGCTTTCGTGTATTTTTTGCATTGCTTGCCTTGGTGTCATTCTCTTTCGTCTTCATAGATACCTCCACATCACTGTCACATGAAAAACTGCAGGTTATCAACATCATATACTTGCATTCATTATATCACAGCCTATGGCATTTAGCATCACTTTTCCGCAAGAAATCAAGTGTTTCCTACGATTTCTGTGAAAGCCTTCCCCAATATCTCAATGTATGTTTCCTATACTCCTCATACTCCGCTCCCAGCCTTTTCTCCAAATGCTCCTCTTCCTGTAAAATCTGCAAGTGCAGCATCACTGCTGCCCATACCGACACCACCAGAAGCGGTACATTAAAAAACATCAGACACATGGACAGATAAAGCAAATCAAATCCCACAAATGCAGGATTCCTGCTCCAAGCATATATTCCATTGGTAACAAGTGCAGTCTTCTCCTCAGGAATACCTACCCGCCAACTATTCTTCATGGTAATAGTGGCCATTGCAAAAAATAACACCGCCAATATACCTGCAAGAATTCCTGCAATTCCAAGTCCTAACACAGACATTACCGGTCCCATCAAAATACTCACCAGCCCCAGCACCACAGTCAGCATGGTTGCTACACTCATGACCCGTTCGATGACCAACACTTTTCTCGCTTTATTTCCTATCCCCATCTGATTCGTCTTAATATTCTGTTTCATCTGAATTGCAAATTTTGCAAGATAAAACCCATAAAAACTTGCAAAAATCAAAAAGCCAACCACTCGATAAACCATAACACAACTCTCCTCATCCACTTTGCATTTACACATGAACATTTATTCATATATTTATTTATATGAACATATAATCACACATTCACTCTTTTGTCAAGCTAATTTTTACTAATTCGCCCAAGCGCAAATATGTCCGCCAACTTACTTAGGCCAGACCCTAATCCCTTTTTTCAGAACCGAAGATATGCTTGTCCGGGGCGTTGTGCCTTATCTTTTATATAACATGACGGAGGACTTTAGAAGCTCTTATATTCTGTGTCCCTCTTCAGTGCAAATGAGCCACGGATGGCTCATTTAAGGTCTTCCGCGCACGGATGCGCGTAAGACCTGTGCGCGTCACATTTCTCGTTTTTTCTCACAGAATATCCAGAGCTTCTTAAGTTCGAAGTACCGTTATATAAAAGATAAGGCACAACGCCCCGGATAAACAAAACTCCGGTTGCCGAAACAAAAAAGCCCCCGCACATGCGGGGGCCTAAGCCACTTCATTATTTAGCCTTCGGTATATCTGGTCAAGAACTGCTTGGTTCTCTCCTCCTTAGGATTATCAATCACCTCTCTGGGGTCACCCTGTTCCACAATCACACCGCCGTCCATAAAGATTACCTGATCTGCCACATCTCTGGCAAAGGCCATCTCATGGGTTACGATAATCATAGTAGTCTTCTGTTCCGCCAGACCACGGATTACCTTAAGCACCTCTCCGGTAAGCTCCGGGTCCAATGCTGAGGTAGGTTCATCAAAGCACAGAATATCCGGCTTTAATGCCAGCGCTCTTGCAATGGCAACTCGCTGCTGCTGTCCACCGGAGAGCTGATGGGGATAGTGGCCAATTCGTTCTGCCAAGCCCATTTGGGTCAGAAGCTCCAGTCCGTGCTTATCTATTTCCTCATAGATTTCCTTCTTTCTACTTTTGAAATCAGGACGCTCCTGAGCCAGAAGCTTCTCTGCCAAAGTCACGTTCTCCAGCGCAGTATACTGGGGAAACAGATTGAAAGACTGAAATACCATACCAAAGTGCAGACGCTTTTTACGCAAATTCTTCTCCCAGTCAGCAGCGGGAGCCGATGCATCAAAAAGCACATTATCACGCACACTGATGCTGCCGCCATCAGGCATTTCCAGGAAATTCAAGCAGCGAAGCAGTGTGGTTTTACCGGAACCGGAGGAGCCGATAATCGCCAGTGCATTGCCTTCCTCCAGAGAAAAGCTCACGTCCTCCAAAACCTTGGTACTACCAAAATGTTTTTCTATGTTTTTTACTTCCAATATCGCCATGTTGCCCCTCCTTACTTAAAATAATCAAGCTTGCGCTCAATATAATTAAACAGAATCGTCAGGATTCCTACAAACAGCAGATAGAACACGCCGGTGTAGAAAAGAGGCCATGTGATACCATCGGACTTCATGAAGGCATAACCCGCATGAGTCAGCTCATAAGCTGCAATGATTCTTGCAAGGGAGGTGTCCTTAACCAATGTAATAATCTCATTGGACATGGGAGGAACCACCCGCTTAATCATCTGCAGCAATGTAATCTTAAAGAAAATCTGGCTCTTGGTCATACCCAGAACCTCTCCTGCCTCCCGCTGTCCCGCCGGTACACTTTCGATACCACCGCGGAAAATAACAGAAAAATAGCAGGCATAATTCAAGGAGAATGCAACCACCGTAGCTGTCAGTCTGCCCGACTCACTGCCACCCCAGATATTATTGCCAAGCCACAGTCCCGGACCATAGAAAATAATGATCAGCTGCAGCATCAGCGGTGTGCCGCGCACCACCCATACCAAAAACTCCATCAAGGCCTTTAAGGGCTTGAACTTACTCATGGAAGCAAGAGCCACCACAAGGCCCAAGGGCAACGCAAATACCAGCGTCAATATAAATATCTGAAATGTGGACATCAAACCGTCCAACAGTGATTGGGTAACAGTCCAGAACATAAACCGGTCTCCTTACAGGATTTTCTTAGGTAAAATTTCAAAACAAATATATGCCAAATTACTCAGCAGATACTACTACCTGTGCATTGTTGCAGTATGCATTGGTGCAATCCATAGCAGCCTTTACCTCATCGGTAAGAGTCATGCCATTCCATACTACATCGATATTGTTGGAATCAAGCTCCATAATCTTGTTGTCCCAGTCAATTACTACGAACTCAATCTCAACGCCCAGCTTCTCGGCTACCTTGCGAGCCATATCCGCATCAAAACCGATCCACTCACCGTTCTCATCAGGATAATCCATGGGAGCAAACTCAGTGATACCAACAATCAGAGTACCCTTGCCCTGAATGTAAGCTACATCGCCGCCCTCTACTGCAACATACTCAGTTGCAGGCTGTTCCAGAAGAGACTCCTGTACACCATAGGTCTTAGCAATCTCCTGCATGGAACCATCTGCATAGGACTCAGCAAATACTGCATTGATATAGGAAACCAGGTCAGAACCCTTTCTACAACCTACACCATACTCCTCCTTGGTCAGCTCCTCGCCAAGCACCAAATCAGGATAGCTGGTACCCTCACCAATCATAGCACCTGCCATCAACAGGTCGATGATTGCCGCATCGGAAGTACCGGAAGCAACCTCCATCAGTGCATCTGCCTGAGATGCTACGGAATTGAACTCATAACCGTTTTCCTGTGCTACAGCCTCACCTGCAGAACCTGCCTCTACTGCGTAAACAACAGCATCACTGCTTGCAGACTCACTGCCGCATCCGGTCAGTGCCATTCCCATCAACATGGTTGCGCTTAAAAGCATTGCAATTTTCTTTTTCATAATTTCCTCCAAACATATGAATTTAGTGTTTATTTCCAATTAGGAATTTTACCATAGTAATCAGGTAAAGTAAAGGGGGAAAAGCTGTGCATTATCCCTCAAAATAGCGTAAATTTAACCTTTACAAAGCCTTCGTTTCTCTTTAGAATAGAGAGTAGGACAAAAAACTATAAGAAAGGGACTAACGATGAAAAAAAACAACAAACAAAAGATTCTGATGCTTTTCCTGACCTTCATTGTGCTGGCGCTTGTGGTAGTTACCATGTTTACCCCCGGCACCCTCGCTGATCCGGAAAACTACATCCCCAATGTGTATTCCACCCCTTTGGCGCTTCTTCCGCCCGTCATTGCAATTGTGCTGGCGCTGATTACCAAGGAAGTGTACTCCTCTCTGTTTGTGGGTATTTTAACCGGTGGACTTCTGTACTCCAACTTCAATCTGGAGTTGATGATGAACACCATCTTCTTTAATGAAAACGGTGGTATGGTTTACAAATTAGCGGACAGCTGGAATGTGGGTATTTTGATTTTCCTGGTAGTTCTGGGTGCACTGGTAGCACTGATGAACAAGGCCGGCGGTTCAGCCGCATTCGGAAAATGGGCATCTTCCAAGATTAAAAACCGTGAGGGTGCACAGCTTGCAACTGTAGGACTTGGCGCATTAATTTTCGTAGACGACTATTTTAACTGTCTGACTGTAGGAAGCGTTATGCGTCCTGTGACTGACAAACATAAGGTTTCCAGAGCAAAGCTTGCATACATCATTGATGCAACAGCAGCTCCTATCTGCATCATTGCACCTATCAGTTCCTGGGCAGCAGCAGTTACTTCCTCCGTTCCCGAGGATGCAGGTATTAACGGTTTTACCACCTTCCTGCAGACCATTCCCTGTAACTACTACGCATTATTCACCATCATTGCAATGTTGTTCTTTATCCTTTCCAAGACCAACTTTGGCCCCATGAAAAAGCATGAGGAAAATGCTTTGAAGGGTGACCTTTTTACTACCCCCGAACGTCCTTTTAGTGATGCAGCGGATGAGCAGCTTAATAGCAAGGGTAAAATCATTGACCTGGTATTGCCCGTTGCAGTTCTGATTGTTGCATGCGTATTCTCCATGCTTTACACCGGCGGATTTATGAGCGGTACCGGATTTATTGATGCATTCGCTAATTCCGACGCTTCTGTTGGCTTGGTACTCGGCTCTGTAATCGCGCTGATTTTCACATTCTTCTTCTACATGTTTAGAGAAGTAATGAGCTTTGATGAATTTATGGCCTGCCTGCCTGAGGGCTTCAAAGCCATGGTTTCCCCTATTTTGATTCTGACCTTTGCATGGACCCTGTCCGGTGTAACCGGACTTTTGGGCGCAGATGTATATGTGGCCGGACTGGTAGGCGGTTCCGCAACTGTGCTGCAGAGCCTGTTGCCTGCAATTATCTTCCTGGTGGCAGTGGGACTGGCATTTGCAACCGGTACCTCCTGGGGAACCTTCGGCATCTTGATTCCTATCGTAATGGGCGTCTTCCCTGAGGGCAACATGATGGTAATCTCCATCGCAGCATGCCTTGCAGGTGCAGTTTGCGGTGACCACTGCTCACCTATTTCCGATACCACAATCCTTGCATCCGCAGGTGCAAGATGTCACCATGTAAACCACGTTTCCACCCAGCTGCCCTATGCGCTGCTTGTAGCTGCAGTGTCCTTCGTGGCTTACATCATCGCAGGATTCACCGGCAACGGCTGGATTGGCCTGATTGGCGGTCTGGTAGTCCTGATTGCTACTTTGATTGCAGTATCACAGCTTTCCAAGAAGCAGACGGTTAAAACAGCTAAATAACTTTCCTATACAACTTAATCATAAAAAATCAAGGCTCTCCGCAGACATGACGCGGGGAGCCTTTTCATAACATCTATACTTTTATCTATAATGCACCTTACACTTCTGGAATCAAATACTCCATTACTTTTTCTTCCTCTCCATCCAAATAGGTCACAATTGCTTTTGACTTGTCTTCACTTAACTCCAATGAAATATACTGATATCCTGCAAGCTCTGTATAGACAATACTCTCCGGCAAGCCGAATACAGAATCATGTTGATTTTCATAGTAAACATAAGAACATTCCTTGATAATCTCCACATCCTGCCCGTCCAGCTGTGTGGTTACATAGAACAGATTATAACCGATTTCCTCCCAATGATTTTTGGTAACCTCGGACACCGTATCCCGCGTGTAGTCACAACTCCAGTAATCTACGGTTCCATCGTCATAGTACGTCACCTTCTGCAGATAAATCGTATATCCTTCGATACCTGTATACTCCTGCTGCCTTTTATCAAAATCCGTAGGCAACAGTTTCTGATCCACCTTCTTTAAGCTTGACGCACTCATCATCGCTGTGTAAATATAGGTAATCTGATTCTCTCCTGTGAGCATAGCGTATTCAAAATTATCCCAGTAGCCGTCCTGGGCAATATAAACCGGATAGGGGTAGCGCTCCTCTTCATCCCTTAGCAATACACGAATAATAGAACCATACTGCTTCTTCGTATTCTCCAACCGGGCAATCTCTGCCTGATAGTCTGCATCACTGTAAGTACACTGCAAATAGACCTCCTGGGTGGGAACATTCCATGTATCCTGATAGGAAAAATAGAAATCCACATCTGTTGCACTTTCCGGTATCTTTTCCGGAAATACAATATATGCAGTTTTTGCATTTGAATATTTCGTAAGCATCTCCTGATATTTATTAATATCAGTCTCCACATCCGGCGGTCCCCCATATATGAAAAGTAACCCCAGAATGGCAAATAACGCCCCCAGGGTAATAACCCCTAAAACAACTCCAATCCCTACTCCAATCCATATTTTCTTTTTGGTACTTTTACTCATCTTTTGACTCATCTGCGTTTCATCCCTTCCTCTACAGAAAATAACTCATAAACATAATCTCGATATAGCTGCGCACCGATGCCAGCAGATACCATAAAACCAATGCTGCAAAAGGTAAAATAATGCCGATTATACCCCCTAACATATAATGGCGCAGACTGACAAGCTTGCGTTTAAAGCTTCTGCCTCTGGAAAGCTCCTGTTGTTCTTCCTGCTTGCGTATCTGTAAAATTTGTTCACGCACCCGCCTACACTCCGGGCATTCAGCCAGATGCTCCTGAATCATTTCTGCAACATTCTCTGCCGCCAATTCATCACAGTAGGAGATGAGCAAGTCCTGTATAATTCCACAACTAATCTGTTGCATTGCCATTTCCTCCTTTACCTATTCATTATCTACATGCCCATCAAATAGAAAAACATGTAAACCACAAGCCCTGCCATAAGCCCTGCATAAGCTAAAATCCCAACAATCACCCAAAACATCTTGTTGCGAAACCACTTTTTAGACTTCTTGCCGAAAGCAGCTTCTTCCTGGACAGTTGCCACACCGGACAACCTTGCCGCCTCTGCGTCTGGCTCTAACATCCAATCCGCACTCATAAGCTCATACACCTTTCGGCAGGCTTCACACTCTGTCAAATGACTTTCCACAAATACATTGCTCTCCTGACCGGTTTTCTTCTCAATATAAAGGGGAAGCAGCTCAAGAACAATATCACAATCACTGACGTTTCTATTCATCTTTGTCCAGCTCCTTTCCCAATACTTGCTTGCCTCGATAAAAGGTTACCCGCGCCCAGTTCTCCGTCTTACCTAAAATTTCACCGATTTCCTTGAAACTTAATTCGCCGGAAAGCCTTAACATCAGCACATCCTTGACCGGGCTCTCCATCTTTTGAATCTTTTTGTAAATCAAAAGCTTCTGCTCGTTAGAGATATACTCCCGCTCAATCTGCTGCTCCATGGCAATTTCTATGGCGGCGTCCATGGATACTTCTTTTCTGCGTTTTTTCTTGTCCAGATACTGATAAAAGGTATATTTGGCAATCTGGCACAGCCACGTGGACATCTTACATTCCTCTCGGAACTGCTTGGCATTCTTAATCGCGCGATAAAAGGTCTCCTGAGTCAACTCTTCCGCCAAATCGTAATTGCCTCCCGTGATGGTTATCAAATAACCGTACACTGTCTGGTAGTACTCTTCGCAGACACGTTTCATATCCATGGTTTCACCTCCTTTTCTTGTGTTTACAATAGATTAGTCCAGGACAAATTCATTTCGTTACAAAATTTTACAAAATTTTTCTTTGTACGTCAATTTCTCCACAAATGCCAAACGACCCGGAGAAACTCCGAGGCGCCAAACCACTCCTAAAATTATGCTCTAAATTACTCTCTGTTTTTTAGAACTTCTGCCAAATTTACCTTCTTCAGTCTGCCTACCAGCATCCAATTAATCATCAGATACAGCACAATGATTGCTCCGTAAATTCCTGCATACATCTGCCAGCTGAAGGCAAGGTCCATTCCAATGCCCACATTGGATATAAAATACGGATAAATGCCGTCCATTACAAGCTTAGAAAGCGGAAGGCAAATAAGAGCCCCTAGTGCCACCACCAGGAAATTGCCATCCAGATAAAGCTTCTTAACCTCTCCCTTACGATATCCAAACACCTTCATTAATGCAATTGGGAAGGCGGCCCTGTCTATCATAACCTTCATCATCAGATACATTACCACCATGAAGATCAATGCAGCCATACCGCTCATCATGATAATCATGGGCCACATCATCTCTACAAAAATTGCAGAAGCTTCTTGAATGTTTTCCTTGGAGGTAGTAGCATAAAGTCTGCCGCTTTCGATATCGAGCGCCTCATCAGCAAACACCACGTTATAATAATCATCCTCCTGATGAAACAACTCCCGCAGGGTATCAATATCCATAAACGCATACAGCGACGAATTGTGAGGCACCACATCCACTACCGTAAATGCATAATCCCTGTCATTCACATCATCAGTAAGCACCAGTTTTTCGCCCTTTGCGACACCGAATTTGGTAGCTACCGCGCTTGAAATCACCAGCTCATTTTTCTTGGCAGGAGGGTTCACATCAAAATATTTATTATCCTCCGTCAAACCTAAAATCGACACTTCCATCCGGTAGCCAAAGGCTTCCTTTTTAAGGCTCTCCACATATCCTTCCGTACCTCCCTCCGGCACCTCAGCCGTTGGATATTTATAAGAGTACAGATATGCATATGTGGTTTCCTCCACACTGGCCTTTCTGAAATTCTCACAGAGCACATAACAGTTGATACCGATCATCAGCACCAGAAGACAGATAAACATACCACCCACAATAGCCGCTGCAGAACGCATTTCCCTAAGAATCTGTCTAATCTGGAAGCGTCTGACAAAGCTCAGTTTACCCAGATTAATTTCCTTGATTTTTCTGGCTTTTTCTTCCCCACGCATCAGAGAAAGTGCCGTGCGCTTTAGTTTTTTGCTGATTACCAGCACATTTACCACAACTGCTGCTACAGGAGGCATAAGCAGTCCATAAACCACCAAATACATCGGATAAACCGACTCCAAAACAGGCATGGAGAAATAGTTCACTGCATCCTGTGCCTGAGAATCTACGCCCCAGGACGAAAATCCTACAATACAACCTGCCACACCACCCAGAAAGGTAATAACTACCGGAAGAACCAGATAGTGTAACAGAAGCTGCCTTCTCTTCACGCCCAATGCGTACAATGCACCTATCACACTACTTTCCTGTTCAATACTATGTACCACAAAAACCGAAATCACATAAGTAAACAGAATCATAATGATTACGCCGGCTACCATACCTGCCAGCTTATTAATTATTACATCATTGATAGAGGCTCCCACACGAGGATTGTCCTCCTGTGGTACAAAGGATGTCAGATTATCAATATCAAAGGTAAAATATTCCTCCAACATCTCATCTGCCTCTTCCTGCAACTCCTTTACACCGTCCACCAGCTCCAGACTTCCGTCTGCTGCCTCCTGCACGCCATCCGTATACTCCTGTATCCCCTCCTTAAAGTCCTGCAGGTCCACAAGCATTTCCTTGGTATCAGCAAAGCTTTCCTTCATTTTGGCATCCAGCGGCGAATTTGCCCCGGTCAGACGGTCCAATTCTGTCTCAAAGTTCTCCGCCGTAACAGTTGCCTCAAGATCACTTTCCCGAAGCTGCTCATTCACCATATCAATCATTCCATCAAACAGCTCATTGCCCCCCTCCTTTAGAGGTTCGCCTGCGGTGTAGAGCACACTCATTCCATAGGTCAGAGACTGACTGCCTAAGGAAGCCTGTTTCACACCTTCTGTATAAGCCTTTACACCATCTCGCAGAGCTGCCATTCCTGCCAGCTGCTCCTCAGTGGCAAAGCCTTGATTATACTGCATAAGTGTGGCATTATATAACGCCTCCACAGAGCTGTTTAGGGTGTCATTACTCTTTACAATTTCCGATAATCCCACGCACAAGTCCGCACTACCCACAGAAGCATCATGAACACCATTTGTGTATTCGACAATACCATCCCGGTAATCCCGGATTCCCTGCAAGCTCTCCTTCGTATCTCGAAGACTCTGCTTGGTCTCCTCGCTGTAGGCCCCGGGATTGGCAAGCATTGCATCCAATTGTGTATCGAAGCTATCTTCCGTCAACACCACCGAAATACCCGCATCTGCAAACCCGGTATTGGCCTGCTCCAGCATTGCCTCAAACAAACTATCTGCAGCTTCACGTAAATCCTCATTGTTCTCAGCAATCTCAAACAATCCGTCTGACAGCTCAACACTGCCGTCCACCAGTTCCTGAATACCTTCTTGGATATCGTTTTTTGTTTCTTCTGCCTCAGCAATCATTTCCAAGAAATAGGTATCCTTAACCTGACTTCTATCCAACTCAAAGGACTGAAGAAGCTCCTTCAACTCATCGTTGGTCATACAGCCATTTAATTGATAGCTATAACAATATTCCTCCGTTTTAAAGCTCTTGCCTTCCTTCCGCAGGCTCTCATAATCTTCCTTGAGCACAAAGCCTGTGCCAAACTGGGCACTGTCTGAACTGCTGTCAGACATATTGGCATACACTGCATCATAATCCGGTGTACTTCCAAGTCCCACTACCGTAAATTCTCTGTCCCCTACAATTATCACACTTCCCAATGTATAAGCATTGGCCCGGGCATAGTGCTGTTCCAGCAAAATTTCACCTTCTCCTGCAAGCATGCTTCCTTCTGTCAGGGCAAAGCGATTCATTTTTTCACGATTGGCAAACACACGCAGTGTGGACTTCTCCACGTGATAATCCAGGAAAAAAGCTTCCTCCAGGGACACTCCCTTTTCTTCTATCGCGGTAATCTCCTGATGATTCAGGGGCACAAACACACCAAACTGACCATCTTCAAGATTGTTTACCTCATGTCCCTTTTCCACATTCTGAATAACCATCTCTGCGCCGCCGACCATTGCAATAATGATATACATACCCATCACGATTAAGGCAAACAATGCCAAATACCGGAAAAAGTTGGCCTTCAATTCCCGCCAGACTCTTCTGCTTAATATTTTTTGCATAACTTATAAATCCTCCAACTGTGCAGCAGGCACCCTTGTCTCATTCAAATAATCCTTGCGGATCTGACCATCCTTCAAATAAATCACCCGATGAACCATATTTTTGATGGCATTGTTGTGGGTTACGATTAACATGGTGGTTCCGTATCGTTCATTCATCTGCTCCAAAAGCACCAAAATATCTCTGGAGGTATTAGAGTCCAATGCACCGGTAGGTTCATCACACAATAAAAGCTTTGGATTCTTAATAAGCGCCCTTGCAATGGCACATCTTTGCTGCTGGCCGCCGGAAAGCTGCGCAGGAAATTTATTCTGATGCTCTGTAAGCCCCAATGCCTCCAAAAGCTCCTCCATATTCAGCGGATTTTTCGTCAGATTCTGACACACCTGAATATTCTCCCTTACAGTAAGATTGGGAATTAGATTATAAAATTGAAAAACATATCCCAAATTATCTCTTCTATAATCCGATAATGCCTCACTGTTTAGCCCCCGGATTTCCTTTCCATCCACACAGATAGAACCGGAGTCCATGGTGTCCAGCCCACCAATACAGTTAAGCAAGGTAGACTTGCCGGAGCCGCTGGTGCCCTGAATAACACACATCTCCCCCTTATTGACACCGGTAGTTACGCCTTTTAGTACCTGCACATAACTGCCGCCCTCTCCGTAGCTTTTCTTTACATCTTTCACTTCTAAATACATTTCTTACTCCTCCTGTTATATCAAAGCATCACGCATGAACACCCATTCACATAAAGTCGGATCGTAGCCATG
>JAZQFO010000106.1:0-3022 GCA_045539535.1 Acetatifactor sp. | reverse complement strand
CTACAACGAGAGGGCAACCCAAAAGTCGTTTGTTAACAGACTTACGGATTACCCTCTTTTTTTACGTCATATACATATAATTCATGCAGTGCTCTTGTGGCACTGATATATTTAAATTGGGTATAAAACGGATTATCCTTTTCCCCACCAAGGACAAATACCTGATCAAATTCCAAGCCTTTTGCGAGATAATAGGTGGTAATCGTAACCCCTTTGCAAAACTCGGAGCTGTCCCTATCAATGTAGAACACATCCTCTCGATGTTGCTTTAAATATTTGTACGCAGCCTTTGCCTGGGCCTCCGTCATAGTAAGAATAGCTGCGGTTTCATACTTGTCTGGTCCCACAGACACTTGACTTAATATATCCTTAAGCCCTTCCTTTTCCGAAGAAACCACCTGCTCTACCACCGGTTTCCCACGGCGTTCCAAATATTCGATGCCTGTAAGCCCTGTGATATTGGACGCATACTCCGCAATCTCTAAGGTGTTACGATAGCTGCGTTTCATCTCTATCTTACAAATCTCTTTTCCAAAAATCTTTGGCAAAAACCTAAGTACATCCTGCTGTCTGTCATCCACTGTCTGAGCCTTATCCCCCAAGACCGTCATGTTACAGGAGAACATATTTTGCAGGATTACATACTGCAAGTAAGAATAATCCTGCATCTCATCTATCACCAGATGCCGTATATTCTTATGCTTTTTCATAGCGCACAAACGCTGCTTCAAATATAAAATCGGATACACGTCTTCATAGGAAAGAAGTCTGTTTTCCAATGGCACATGCGGAAGTGTCGGGAACCCATTTTCCTCCAAAATCCAATTGTAAATCTTATAAATGTCCATGGTTTCATACATACTCATGAACCATTCTCGAATGAGGACCTTCTCTTCCTCCTCAATGCTTCTTCGCGCCAATGTCTCGTATTCATCCAAGACATATTCCATTACCGCTTCCATACGAGATAGTAAAGGGTGCTCCGTAAATTTAAAATAAAACAGATGCACCAGTTCCTCTGCCGTCTTCGTAAAACCGCGATACTCAAATCTCTTAAAATTCATCAAGTCATCTTCTAACAACACAAGAAATGCTTCTACTGCACCTACAAAGCCCTGCGACTGCTTCCAATGATACCTCTCCTCAGCTTCTGCGTCCAAATGCTGCATGCGATTTTCAATATGATGATATCGGTCCTCGCAGTCTGCAACCACGTCCTTCAGTTCCCGATAAGCAAACAAGTCAAAACTCATTTCCTGAATGTGTTCCTCGCCCAGTTCCGGAAGAACATGAGAAATGTAATCGGAGAACACACTGTTCGGAGAAAGGATTAAAACATTCGAGGACTTCAGTCTCTCCCTATCGTGATACAGAAGATAGGCGATTCGATGTAGCGCCACAGAAGTCTTTCCGCTTCCGGCTGCACCTTGAATTGCAAGCACCTTATCCTTGGTATTTCGGATAATGGCATTTTGCTCCTTTTGAATGGTGCTTACAATATTTTTTAACTGCACATCACCATTATTCCCCAGCTCTTGCTTTAATATATCGTCATCGATTTTAACGTCGCTCTCGAACTCGTAAATCATCTTGTTATTACGAATCTTATACTGCCATTTGGAGAGAATCTCGCCCTCCATTAGGCCGCCCGGTGCTTCGTAGGCCGCTTCCCCCTTATCGTAATCATAGAAAAGTCCACTTACCGGAGCACGCCAATCGTAGATAAGTGGTAAACCGCCCGTTCGCTCTGCGAAGTTACCAATGCCAATATAAAAGTCTTCTGCCACTTCCTCGCCTTCATATTGAAACTCTACACTCCCGAAGAATGGGGAACCCGCCATCTTCCTAAGTCGCTCCAGCATCTTTCGGTTCTCAGTATTTGCATTGACCTGATTTAAGAGTGCCCGCTGGTTATCAAAATCCTCGTAGCCATACTGGTCCATCTCGGTATAGTTTTCCCAGTAGTAGTCATTCATGCTCTCAATATCCTTCTGAACCTCAAGAATCGTAGCACTCATCTGATGTATCTTCTTATTCAATTTTTCCGAAACCAGTTTTAAGTGCTCTCTTCCCTTGCTCATTGGATACTTCCTTTACTATACTGTAATTAAATAATTATACCCCTAAACGCAAAGATTTACAACAAAAGAAACCAGAAATACCCTCTATGCTCACACCTCATTGGCTGAGGTTTCGCCTTTCTCCCAAGTCACTGCATTCTCCAGCGTGGTCTGACTGATTGCGCTCAAAGCCTCCTCCGTGAAAAAGCCCTGGTGGGAGGTAATAATCACATTTGGAAAGGAAAGCAAACGCGCTGTCGTGGAATGCTCCAGGATCTCATCCGAACGGTCTTCAAACACATTTGCACTTTCTTCTTCGTACACATCTAAACCTACTGCAAAAAATTTGCGTGCGCGGATACCTTCAATTAAATCGCCAGTCTTCACAAGTCCACCACGAGACGTGTTGACAAATATTACTCCGTCCTTCATTTTTCGAATGGTATCACGATTGATTAAGTGATAAGTTTCTTCTGTCAGCGGGCAATGAAGGGATACCAAATCACTCTGCGCCAGCAACTCATCAAGAGACACATACTCTGCAAAATCAAGAGACGAATTCTTGTAAACATCATATGCCAGCACCTTCATACCAAACCCGTGACAAATGCGAGCCATCGCTGCACCAATTTTCCCTGTACCCACAATTCCTGCCACCTTTTGATAAAAATTAATCCCCATTAAGCCGCCAAGACTGAAATCATTTTCACGCACCTTCACATAAGATTTGTGTACATGACGATTAGCTGCAAGCGCAAGCATCATTGCATGCTCTGCAACGGCCTCCGGTGAGTACCCAGGCACACGGAAAACCTTGATACCAAAACGTTTCGCCGCATCCAAGTCCACATTATTAAAGCCGGCACATCGCATAAGAACCAAATGCACTCCATTTTCATGAAGAACCCTCAACGTCGCATCTCCTACATCTGAGCTTACAAAGGCGCATACCGCAACATACC
>JAZQFO010000105.1:0-10462 GCA_045539535.1 Acetatifactor sp. | reverse complement strand
ACCCTTCCCCCTATACTAATGCGCATATTTGCCTTCAAAATCTATCAGAAGCCCGGTAAGACAGGTATCCTCGTACTTGCTTCCAGCATACACCTCTGCAATCTCAAATCGGAAATTGGCATCGAAACCATTTCCCACCTTCATCTGCACAGGTCTGACATCGATAAACTGAGGATTCATGGTATCCTCCAAAGTAATCAAACCCATATACTCATCCTGGTAGTACAGCTTCAAGCTTTTTACCCGACCATTTTCCCGCCACTTGGCCTCGTTCTTGGCATATCCGTTTACAATACAAATATCGCTGATGGTAAACTCCACGTCCCCTGTTCCCTTATACATCTGCTTGACAAAAATGCTCTCACCGATACCGCTTCCTTCTACACCTTCTGCCCACACACTATTCCGACTCTCTGCTCTCAAATTAGAAGCACTGTAGTTTAAACTTCCCTGATTCGCCAACTCAGAAGTAGCCTCCACCTCGCAAATATACGCACTACAACCACACCAGTCAGAACACCCAACACTTAACCAGTCAGGGAATCCAAAATATTCTCCGTCTTCCTTATCATCCGTGCCGGCATGCTCTAACGAATATTCTTGAAAACTACCTATTTTCGGTGCATCGAACTTGTAATCCCAGTCCTTGGGCAATTCATAAGACGGCTCCTTGTACCAATTCACCGTATGAATCTCAAACCAATATTCATACTGCTCATCATAGCTTCTTATGGCGTTGGACCAACGGTTTTTTCCCTGTACTTTTTTGATGACATCTGCCACCACAGCCTCCGGATATGCCACATCACTTACCGCAAACTGCTTTTCTGCATCATCCACCAGCAAAAGAGCACCACCAAGGTATTCTCTCTCCGTAGCGTATCCTGCCATACGTTTTACCCTTTTGTAAGAGGTGCGAATCGTATCACCATACTCAACAGAGTCTTTTTGATTCCCCAACTGCTGGTTTTTCTCAATCTCCAGAATCTTATGCCTGTTGAAAACAGTGCTTTCATCGTATACAAAAGGTACAGTAAAGAAATCACCCACACCTTTTCCTATGGCTTCCTCTACCTTTTTGCGCAGCTGCTCTTCAGACAAAGCATCACCCTCAGGACGAAACTGCTCATCGTTAATATCGACCACAAAAGTAACCTCCTCCTGGTCGGTCCACTGCCCTACAATCGGCTTTCTGTAACAACCAAGATATACAGTATCCCCATACTCCGCCTTCTTGTTAAAAAATTCTTCCCGCTGTTCACGGCTCATTTCTTCTGTAGCATGTACTTCTGTTTCTTCGGATAAAGTTCCCTGCACATTTTCCTGCCCCTCTTCTTGCAAAGTCTCCTGGCTTTGCTCCACAGAGCTTTTCTCTGTGGTATATGTATCGCTCTCCCCTGCACAACCGGCAACACTACCCAACATAAGTACGGCAAGAAAACCTGCCAAAATCTTTTTTGCTATCATCTCAATCTCCACCCTTCATATTGCTTCCATCACTTTTTGCATTATTTTTCCATTGCTTTACTCCGGAAGTCTGTATTTCAAATCCACTCCCGTAATACAGGTAACATCATACCATTCTCCATCATATACCTCTAAAATTTCAAACTTGAAATTCGCCACCTCACCATTCAATACCCACAAATCAAAGGCGCTGACATCAAAGTACTGAGGCAGCATGGTATCCTCCAACTCAATAACACCTATGAATTCATCCTCAAAATAAAAATTCAAGGCCTTGGCTCTGTTATTATTCTTCCAAACCTTCTCGTTTTTGGCATTACCGGTTACAATACAGATTTCATCAAAATACAGTTTCCCATCAATGGTATTCTCTTCATAAGCCTCCTGATACTGCTGTATTTCTACATACTCACCGATACCGGGTCCTACTGTACCTTCAGCCCATGTGGTGGTTCTTTCTGCAAATGCCGCATAAAATCCATCATAATAATAATCTCCGTGAGAGGACAACACAGAGGATGCTGTACCATCCAAGGAAAAGCTCGGGCCCAAGAAAACCGGTTCCGGTCCGCCCTCCACAAACAAATCATCTGCATAACCAAACAACACTCCGTTTGCATCCTCAACAATCCAGGGCTCCTTGTCTAATGTTGAAAAATACTGACCCAATCTGACGGGGTGTAATATAGCCGGCTGTGTCGTTTCTGATGTATCAGATTTTTCAGGCTCCGGAATAGGGGTTGCTACAACCGGCACTTCGTCCGGCACGGCATTTATCTGCTCCTGACTTGCCTGTGCCATATTGGCCGCTTCTATACTTGCGGCCACCTTCGTGGTCTTTTCTAAAAGCATAAAGCTTACAACCACCATCATGAATGCCACAACCACCATCATTACACCAAGACTGCTTTTGGTTTCTGATGCGATTATCTTAATCCGCTCCTTAATCAGGCTTTTCTCTGACTTCATATTGGTTGACATAAGTCCTGCTCCGCGATACTTACTGTTCTCCATGATGTGCAAAAGACACCTGCCGTAATTTCTTCTCTCTCCTTCATGAATCCGCTCCATTACCGCTTCATCGCAAGCAAGCTCACAGTCATGGCCGGAAGCCTTAAATGCCGCCCACATAATGGGACTGTAAAAGTGAATTGCCAGCATCAGATACCGTACAATGACCCAGATACTGTCGCCATGCCGATAGTGATATTCTTCGTGCAAAGTACCATAGCGCATTTCTTCCTCTGTTAAATTTTCCGGAACATAAATGCTTCTTCCAAACAAGAACGGAGAAGAAATATCCGAAAGCTCATAGACCGGCAGTCCAAGACCAAAGGATTTCTCACGCCATACCCGCTTTTCTCTGCATCGCAAAATAAAACTAAGATTAACATACACGATCCCCAACAGTACAAGCGCCGCTACGAAAATATAGCCCTTCACAAGAAAATCTACCCAATTAATTTTGTAATTCCGGGTACTTTCCACAGGTTCAGATACATTCTCGGCCTCAGTTATCGGCAAAGTCTCCTCAACAGTATTCTCCGTCATTTCTGTTTGTTCAGAGACGGTTGCATCTGCACTTACCTGTACTTCTTCCTGTACGTTAGCTGCCGCCTTCGCCCAATCCCGGACCGTGACAGGTGTATTTTCCACAAACTTCGGTGCAGGCACCTTCACCAGCGGAAAAACCACCATAAACAACGGTACCAAAATCCACATTCTATAGACAAACCGCTTTGATAAATACTTACCCAAATATTTTCTAATCAGCAAAATAGCCAGCGCAATGATATTACTGCCGATTACAATTCCGATTGCTTCCTCCATCGAAATCAATCCTCCATTCGTCCTTTTTCCAATATCTCGTATAGTTCATTCATCTCTTCTTTGGATATGGCCTCTTCCTTTATCATAGTATTTAACATCAATCCCAGACGTCCCTTGAAGGTTTTGTCCAGAAAGCTTCTGACCTCTTCCATAACCACTTCACTCTGAGGCACCTTGGCAAAATACTGCTTCGCCTTCCCCCCCTCTTCATAATAGACGGCGCCTTTTTCTTCCAGGCGCTTTAATAAGGACATTACTGTATGTTTCGTCCATCCTGTAGATTCTGACAAAGTCTTGGTAATCTGCATAATGGTACAGGGCGAATTCTCCCACAGCACATTCATAATCTTCCATTCTGCATCTGATATATTAACCAAAATAATCACTCCTCTCGTTAAAAACGGGTAAACAAATGCTTACCCAGAGAATAACACCTAGGTAAGCATTTGTCAACCTTTTTATTTTCCATTTTTCTGAAGGACTTATCGGGACTTTTTGTACAATGCCTTAAGCTCCTCCACTGAGAATACATAATTGTGATTACAGAAATGACAGTTTACTTCAACCTCTTTGCCCTCGTCAATCATCTCCTGTAAATCCCTTTTACCCACACCAATCAGCGCTTTTTCCACACGGGACTTATCGCAGTTGCAGTAAAATGCACAAGGCATGGTATCCAACACCTGAAGATCCAGTCCCTTCAGTACCAGCTCCAGCATCTGCTCCGGGGTATTGCCCTGATCCAGCATAGTGGTCACAGAAGCAAGGTTTTGAAGATTCTCCTCCAGGCGGGCAATCACCGCCTCCTCTGCAAAAGGCATAAGCTGCACAATAAAGCCACCTGCCTGGCGCACGGTATTATCCTTCTCCATCAACACACCAAGACCCACACAGGAAGGCACCTGTTCAGATACTGCAAAATAGTACGTCAAATCCTCTGCAATTTCACCGGTCTGAAGCTCCGTCTGGCCCACATAAGGCTCCTTCAAGCCCATATCCTTAATAACACGCAGATAGCCGTTGCCGACAGCGCCTCCCACATCCAGCTTGCCCACCGCATTAGCGGGCAAAATCACATCCGGCACATTGGCATAGCCTTTTACATTTCCCTTAGAATCAGCTGTTATGGTAATACCGTTCACAGGGCCGTCGCCCTTTACCTGCATCGTCAGAATATCCTTCTCTCCCTTAAGCATACTGCCCATCATGGCGCCTGCGCTAAGAAGACGTCCCAGTCCTGCACTTACTACCGGACTGGTGTTATGGGCCTGTCTTGCAACCTCCACCAGTTCCTTTGTTGTACATGCAAATGCTCGAATCTGTGCATTTGCCGCCGTTGCTCTTACAATATAATCACTCATTTTTGTACCTCTCTTGCCACAATATATACCCGTTCGCTATCCTCACCTGCATCTGCAAGTGTATCTGCGTCCATTATTTCCACAAGCTCCATGCCGGCTTGTGTTACCAGATATTTCATCTGCTCTACCGTATAACCTCTCTGCACATGATTTTCCGTAAAACGTCTGAACACATCTCCCTCTTCCTGCACAAAAATGGTCACATCATATTCATTCAAATGACTCTCTTCGTCATAATAATTTTCCCAGATAAAACTGCAATCCTCGCGATTCTCGGCAATAGTTGTATCACCGATTACCTCCCGGTACTTATAATCTGTATTAAAGTCAAAAATAAACAGTCCCCCGGGATAGAGATAGTTATTGACCAACTTAAATACTTCTAAAAGCTCATCCTCTTCCAAAATATAATTCACGGAGTCACAGACACTTACCACTGTTCCCACAGTACTATAGAGCTCAAGCTCCCTCATATCCTGCAAAAGATACAGAATCTGCGAGCCACTTTCCGCACGCTTTTCCATGGCAATCTCCAACATGGACGGCGCATTATCCACACCGATCATATCATAGCCCTTTTGGTAGAGAAGCTCTGTAAGCGTACCTGTTCCGCAGCCCAAGTCCAACACAAGATTGCGTTCAGACGCCAGCGCGTCCTCCGCCCCCCGCTCCGGCTTGGAGACTCCGTACTTCTCAATCAGCTCCACAAGCAAAGCACACCACTCCTGATAAGGAGTGGCGTCCATAAACTCATCATATACATAGGCAAACTCACCATATGCATTCATACAAATACCTCTTTCGTTTCCGTCTGAATCCTTTAGATTATTTACCAAGATATTCTTTTAGGAAAGCAATCAGACTATCCATTTCTTCATCTGTTCCCACAGTAATTCTCAGATAATTACTGATTCGGGGCTTATTCCAATGACGCACATAGATTTCTTTCTCCCGAAGCGCCTTGAAAATCTCCTCTGCCGGCACACTCTCATGTGTTGCAAAGATGAAATTGGTCTTGGAATCAGGGAAGGAGAAGCCAAGCTTGCGAAGCTCATCCTTGGTACGCTCTCTTGTAGCGACAATCTTGCCGGTAATCTCCTTAAAGTATGCATCATCACGTACAGCCTCTGCACCAATTACCTGTGAAGGATAGTTCATTGTGTAAGAATTAAAGGAGAACTTCACATCATTCAGATACTGTATCATCTTCTCGCTGCCGATACAGAAGCCGATTCGAAGCCCGGCCATAGCTCTTGACTTAGAGAAGGTCTGTACAACCAAAAGATTATCGTACTTCTCCAACAAGGGCAGCGCACTGACACCTCCAAAATCCACATATGCCTCATCCACAATAACCACCACATCCCGGTTGGCCTGAAGAATCTCCTCTACCAGGCTTAAGTCCTCCAACAATCCGGTAGGCGCATTGGGATTGGGGAAGATAATACCACCGTTGGGCTGCTTATAATCTTCCGGGCAAATATGCCAGTTCTCATCCAACGCACAAGTCTTGTAAGGAACCTTGTGCAAGTCTGCCCACACATCATAGAAGGAATAGGTGATATCCGGAAATAAAATGGGCTTATCGCTGTTAAAAAACGTCATAAACGCCATGGAAATCACGTCATCTGAACCAACGCCCACAAAAACCTGCTCCGGCTTTACATGATAATATGCCGCCAACTCATCCACCAAAGGTGTAGCATTGGTATCCGGATACAAACGAAGGGCGTCACAATTCAGCTCTGCTGCCAGCTTCTCCACACCGGGCGCAGGGGGATAGGGACACTCGTTGGTATTTAACTTGATCATATTGGGCTTATTGGGCTGTTCACCTGCCACATAAGGCACCACTTTTCGTACATTATCTTCCCACTTCATAGATTATTCGTCTCCTCGTTTTACTAACTATGTATTGTATCACGATGCAATATGTTCGTCTAGCAAATCTTTGCATACTCCTGCCTGTAGCTCTCAGCCTGTTCTTCCATGCCAAGCGCCTCATATACGGCAATCAGGCCTTTTAGAGGCCTTTCGGTGGTAGCTGTCAGTACCATGGCAGCCTCCGTCTCATATGCCGCATTATAGTACCATACCGCCGCCTCCTCATAGTCCTTGCGTGCCAGATAAAAGTCACCCAGCTCACAACATATTTCCGCACAGCCCTCTCCGGCAGTAAGCTTCATGGCATATTTCAAAAAACTCACCTCATCGCCGCGAAGTCTGGCCGCTCTGGCGGTCACACAACAAGCTTCCGTAAATTCCTTAGGGCTTCTGTTCACATCCTTTACCGATGCAGCAAAAAATTCCTCCGCCGCCAGAAAATCCTCCTCACTACCGGCCACAAACAGCTCCCTGGCATACATTTCATGCAAATGTGCCGACAACCGTACTCCCCGTCCGGTCTGCTTACGAAAATTCGCCAAATCTCTTCCGGCATGGTTGCTCTGAGGCATATGGATAATCACAATATCACTATCATATACAACGGGATCTAAACGTACAGTTTCATGAATGGGATTGATCCACTCAAACTCCCTAAGCCGCTTAAAAAGCTTGGGACGATACTCCTCATCAAAATTGTAAACCGTTCCGAACTGAAGCTGATTGGAATACTTCATCTGCACAATTTCAATTTCCGGCAGAAGCGTTTCCTTCAGAATACGATACCGCTCTCTGTTGGCACTATCTAACACCTCATCCGCATCCGCAGAATAAATATAGTCCATCCGAGCCTTTGAAAAAGCAAAATTTCTAGCCGCACTAAAGTCATCTACCCATTTAAAATCATATATCTGATCCGTATATTTTGCTGCAATTTCCTTGGTACGGTCTGTGGAACCTGTATCCACAATCACAATCTCATCCATCAAATCTGCCACACTATCAAGACAACGTGCCAAGACCCGTTCCTCATTCTTTACAATCATGCAAAGTGAAATGGTAATTGTTCTGTCGGCTTTACTCATTTTACACACTCCTTTATAAACGGTATAAAACTTATGGACATCTTACCAATAAATGTACCATTTCCCGTCCGCAAAATCAACCCATACCCACAAAGCTGCCGCTATATACGGAATCAAGGCAACCGGCTTTTTTAACTGTCCGTTCCTACCTATATTCCGCCGAATTAGTTGCACTAAAGTCAAACCCATAAAGACAAACAGCATATGCATTACATAGTCATACAATCCAAGCCCCAGCCCCCACATCCACATAGCTGACACACAAAATGCATGGCAGTCCGCCCTGCCATAGAACCGCCCGAACCACAACTGCTGCAATACCAAGTAAAACAAAAGCTCTGCCATCGATTGCATTTTGATTTGCTCCTGCAAGATATTCAACACCATAAATATTCCGGCACCTGTCCCTGCCAACAGCCAAATAAAACGATAAACCTTTTGTTCCTTCCAATCCATGATACATGCCGCAAGCATTCCACCCACAAACAACATACTCCCTGCAATCCGAAGCACCATCAAATCCATGCCTCCTATCTAAGCCGGGTACGAAGCTCGTCCAGCACACTTCCGCTCACTCCCATAACCGCCAGTGCAGGATACCTCTCCAGCATCTTATCTCCCTTGTAAGCACGAACCGTGATCTTGTAATCCATAGCTTCCGGCACAGTTAACGGAATCATAAATTCATACTGCTCCTCCTGCATATATGCCCTCTTCAACGGGTATTCATACACATAATTCAGACTAGGATTTTCCATTACCATCTCCTCCGGGAAAAGAATTTCTATCCGCTCAGCGTACCCCCAGCTTTTGATGCGCAACAATCCACTTTCGCCACCTTTAAACAAAGGCTCATGGGGACTTAACACCCGGACAATTTCTGCCTGCAAATCAAATTCTGTAGTACCGTAGCTTTGTGTACGCACATTTCCTACGTTATCCTCCGCATAAGCTTCTATCACAAAATCTCCACTATAAATTGGTTCATCCGCACAAACATGAACACTGATTTGACCATCCTGGTCCGGAACAAGTGTCCTTCTGGCACCGTTATCCAAATTTTCAATCTCCAGATACCATTCCTTTACACCGCTAAGTGCATCCGAAACGGTAATTTCCAGCAGTAAGTCCTGCTGCCTTCTGTCTATCAAATCAAGCCCTTCCAATGCCTCCAGCCCTGTAAAAACAGGAGCCTCACCGTCTCCTATAATCCAAAGCGAATTGGCCTGATCATATGTATAATTCGAGCTGACAACCTCACCCTTGTAATCCGCTTCCGCAATAGGAGTCATGATAATCCGTTTTCCATGGGCATCTTTCTCCAGAATCAATTCCTGTTGTACATCCAATGTCTTACAACGGTTACTTCTAAGTGCTGTAATATAGTTGCCCCTCTGAAGGTAACTGTCTCCACTTGCTTCAAATCCAAGATGCTCCGCCATAAAATCCCATTGTCCATCGTTAACTTTTTTTGCAGGAACATGCACTATCTTTTTTACCATCGAGCCGGACAGCCCTTGCGTCTCTATGATACTTCTATTAATTTGATAATTCTCTGTAGCTACGCCTTCAATATACGCGTTATAGTGCATAGTAAAATCTGATTCTCCGTCAGCTCTTACATAATAAGTTCTCTCCTCCCCGGCAGGATAAACCACCTCCGTATCCTCTATCACAAGAGGACTCGTATAAAGGGGCCATTCCACACCGTCTGTACCGTCCATCTGACTTCCCAACGGAATATGAACCGTTTTGCTGTAGTTTCCGGCATAATCCACTGTTTTTACATGTACATACTGCTTCTTATCCGTAAAGGAATACTGTCCTTTGTTCCTGGCAGTAAACCGTGCATTTGTCGTGTCTACCTCTGTATCCGGTTCTTCATCTATGCGCAGCAAATAACCTTTTACACCTGACACAATTGTATCCGCAGTGATATTGGACTCAGATATTATTTCTTTTCCGGCTGCGGCATAAGATTGGGCCTTATGGTAATACACTGTTCCTAAATCCTGCGGTATCTCCCATTTTAAGTCCAATATTTTCTCCGTAACAGCCTTTTTTTGAACGGTAGCAACATCCACTTCACAAGGCGAAGCCAAATCCCTGGCACTCACTCCGTCAAGGGCAGTTTCTACCAGATACCCCACATCAGACAATTCAATGGAAACGTATCCGTTCCCAATCCACACACCGGCTTCTTCGCAAAAGGAAACTGCCAGTTCCTTATTGATGTAGCTGCTGCCACCAAACGCAGGCTCCGAACTGATTAAATACCCGTCATACGGATATCCGCAAAAATACTCCTCTGTATAGCCACAGGTTGGTGCATATTCCTTTACAGCTGTACACGTGGATGGCTGCCTCTTTTTATTGTTGCGGGATCTTTTGCCATGAATGGGGCAATCGTGCCTGTACATATCTTCCCAGTGACCGATACATTCCTGTCCCAGCGAAGCATCAGCGCCACAATTGGGACAATAGCTTTCATCTGATCCGCCCCAATACCAATGTCTTTCTCCATCAAATGTGTGCGTCAATTCCTCGCCGCATTTGATAGCCTCGGTGTAGCAACCGCCTTTTTCCGAAGGACTACCCTCATGAGCATGGTTACAGACACCTTGCTCATGATAATGTCTGTTCTCAACACCGGCTCGACCACCAAAATAGCCGCCTCCACCGCCTGCGGCACCATTCTCACCAACATGCCCATCATCTACAAGACCGTCCAACAGACCTCCGTGGCCACCGTCTCCGCAAGCGCTTGCTCCACCGCCACCACCTGCAAAAAGCAAAAGTGTTTCCGCATTGTTTTCCCACAAAGTCACAACGGTC
>JAZQFO010000104.1:0-3981 GCA_045539535.1 Acetatifactor sp. | reverse complement strand
AGACATGATTTCTTAAGATACCACCAAAATAAGTAGGGTCGAAAATAGTGCGGGTTAAAGGCCTTATGCCGCCAGAGGACGGCCTAAGCCGTGAAACACCCACCGGCAGAGCCGTTGGGTGAAATGTGGTATGGCATAACTTTCTCTGCTGTTCAGGAATTTGTTATGCTTTGGGACAATTTTAGCGAAATTATCATGTAACAGAAAAATCGAGGATGCTCCATGGCAGTTGCCAACAGACATCCTCGATTCTATGTTTGCGTCTAAGTGTTTTGATGTATCTCGTCCCCTTATACTCCGTTAGTCTCTACACATAATTTCATTTACATGATTGTCAATAAAATCTTTTATTTCCTCCAAATACTCAGGAATAGCGCATAACTTATTAACTTCAACTTCCGGAAGGTTCCTCCAATAATTTGGCACATATATTGAACTATGCGAAAATGTATAGCATTCGCTGCACCATATCCATAATCCTCCTCTTTTCATTTTTGAATCATGAGTATGCATATATAAATGGGCACCTTTTTTCCTACACACAGGACATTGAGCTGGAAATTTTGTATTTGTTCCTAATTGCGTATACACTCTAAGTATATCATCATTATCATCTTTCCACATTATAATTCTCCTCTAATATATGCTGCCAAAGTATCCCCAGCATGATAAGCTCCCGTAACTCCTAGTTCTGGTGCGTTACCTCCCTTTAAGAAACTTCTCGCATGATTTAATTCGTGTGCTATTGTATTTGCTAATTCTTCTTCGCTGACAAATGCACTAGGACCAAGTTCTATGACATTCGGAGTTGCCATTCGTGTCTTTCCTGCAGCTACCAAATCTGGATTGTACACAATACTAATCTTCTGTCCTGAACCTTTCATGTTAATCCCATACTTACTAGCTATCTCGTTTGCATACAGTTCAGGATTCAGTGCCATTTCATACGTTTTTGTAGTGGGTGTTACCGGATTCCCTACTCTGTATCTAACACCAGAGCCAGCCTTACTACCACTCTTTGTTGCACCCGCAACCGTACTTGATGTTTTTTTAGCTGCTTGTGCTGCATCCTTACCCTTATCAGCCTTACTCAGCATCCTCATGCCATCCGTGGCAGCTTCGCAAGCCTCATCGCCGTATCTTACGACACACTTTGCGCCCTTAATAGCCTCGCCTACACCCGTCACAACAGGTATCAAGTCAACTAAGTCCCCAGCCAATCCTGCCCAGGCCCAAGGGTCTGTGGGGTTTTTACACACATCCACTATACTGATGCCAATGGTTATTACATCGAAAACCGTCTCAATGATTGCACCACTGCTATCTTTTCCATTTACCGGATTATTCTCAGCATAATTAAACAGGTTCTTACAGTTGATGGAAGTGGTCGCAACCATCAGAAGACTCATACTGTCTGCACTGATAAATCTTCTGATTTCCGGGTCATAGTAACGCTGGTTCAGGTTGTAGAAACCGGTCTCGTTGTCGAAGTAGTAGCTTCTGTAACGAATGGGGTTCTTTTCAAGGATTCCGTCTGTATCAATGCCTGCACTGGCCTCCTTGATGCTCACCGTTTTGCCCCACATATCGTACTCGTAGGTACCGATAAGGGCGGAATCACTGCTTCGATACACTGCGATTACATCGCCCTGCAGGTTCCTTGCATAGAAGTAACCTACATCTTCATTAGAGCCCTTCTTGTAGGCGATGGAAGCGATTCTTCCTGCGCTGTCATAATAGAAGCGAATGGTCTCATCTCCTGTAGTCTCAGACAGGAGCATGCCGTTATTGTAGTGATATTCTGTGGTCTTGCCGTTTACGGTTTTGCTGCTTCTCTGACCGCCGGACAGATAGGTGTAGCTGATGGAATCGGTACCATCCTTGACACTTATCAGGTTGCCGTTCACATCCCAGCTCATGGTTGCGCCCATGTAATTCAAGGGGCAGCCAAACTGATCATACGTGATGGTCTTACCATTGTAGGACACCAGCTTGTCCTTCCACACACTGTCATAAACGTAACGGTTTACAGTGCCGTCAATGGTCTCTGTCAGGATGTTGCCACCCAGATCATAGGTATAACTGTAGTTGACTGTAGAACCATCACTGTAGGTCTCCTCGGCACTTACAAGTTCACCGTAATCATTATAAGTATATTTCCTTGCGTTGTCATCCAAATCTGTGATCCGGATGATATTGCCCCAGGTATCGTAAGTATAATCAAACTGAGACTGGATGGCTGCAGTTCCTGCACCAAACTTGTTGGTCAGGGTGCTCACTAATCCGGTGGAAGTAGTTCTGCCTGTACCATCAATGATCTGACCTACCTTCTGGTAATCATAGGTGGTATAAAGCTTCTTAGCCAGTGCCGCACCGGACTTAGGAGTAAAAATTGCCTGGGTGTTCCTCCTAAGAACGTCATAGCTCCATGTGGTATTACTTCCGTCCGGGTGCACGCTCTTGGTGGGCAGGGTATCCGCCGCATAAGTATAGGTGTAGGTCCTGATGTCTCCGTCCTTTTCCTGATAGGACAGGCCGCCTCTTATTCAGAAACATATTTTAACATAATATCTTTACAAACAATATTATACATTCCAACATCATCAATAACCAATGTATAATGTCGCAAAGCCAGCACCTCACCTCCAAAAGACCTTTGTATTTTTTCTTTTGGCATAGCGCTAATCATTTTTTTAATGTACGGAGAATCCTTCAGCATATGCAAGCCGAATCTCCATTTAGTATCATTAATATAGTCAAATTCGATGAAATCAAACAAATATACACCACTGAATAATATCTGAAACACTTTATCTCCATCATAATATCTCATTTCCGCATTTCCTCTTCGATAACTAAATACTATGATATCTTCTTCATATATTTGCGGTATATCAATCTTCAACATATTACCTCCTATTCAGGTATTTGGACTATCTCCCCTATTTTTCTAATAATAATACTTTCAGATGGCTGACCTCCCATCTCAGCTAATCGTTGTGTCAATTTTAGCTCATTTGCCATATCCCCTGTAACATCAATCAAAACTGTCGGTTTCATATTTGCTTTGCTTAATGCTGTCAAGGATCTATTATTCATAGTTATCATTTTACCATCTCGAACAATATATTCAATCGGCAAATTGTCCGCCGAAAGATCGCCTTGTATAAGTTTATCAACAACAGATTGTATTGAAGCTCCTTTAAAAATTCCTTGTGAACTAAAATTAGGTGATACAGATTTCTGTCCAAAATAAACTTTTTTAGAATTTTTAGCTTTTTTCAATGAACCGACAGCATCATCTAACTTTTTACCTACTGTCCTTATAACGTCAATAACAGCTCCACCAATCTCGTCGCCATACTTAACAGCACACTTTGCTCCCTTAACAGCCTCTCCAACACCGGATACACACGGGATTAGGTCTACGGCATCTCCCACCAATCCAGCCCAAGCCCATGGATCTGCAGGATTCTTACATACATCTATCACACTAATACCCAGTGTTACTAAGTCAAAAGGAGTCTCAATTACCGCACCACTGCTATCTTTACCATTTACTGGATTATTCTCACAATAGTTGAAGAGATTCTTACAGTTAATGGAAGTGGTCGCAACCATCAGAAGACTCATACTGTCTGCACTGATAAATCTTCTGATTTCCGGGTCATAGTAACGCTGGTTCAGGTTGTAGAAACCGGTCTCGTTGTCAAAATAGTAGCTTCTGTAACGGATGGGGTTCTTAGTAAGGATTCCATCCGTGTCAATACCTGCACTGGCTTCCTTGATACCGACCGTTTTGCCCCACATATCGTACTCATAGGTACCGATAAGGGCGGAATGGAGTGCGGTGGTTTTTTGAGACACCTTCACAAATCCATATGCATACCTTAGTCTTTGTAATTACGCTATTCTTACTTCATCATGTTTACGAAGATATTCTACCGGCGTCATGTATTGCAACGTAGAATGTCTGCGTTT
>JAZQFO010000103.1:0-4145 GCA_045539535.1 Acetatifactor sp. | reverse complement strand
ATGAGAAGTTTATCCAGGCTGACGAGTTCGACGTATGTTACGGCGGCGGTGAGGCAAACGTAGCAGTATCTTTGGCTAATTACGGTCACGATGCAGAGTTTGTTACTGCTGTTCCTGACAATGAGATTGGTGAGTGTGCAGTTGCTGCTCTTAGAAAGTATGGCGTTGAGACCAAGAACATCGCTAAGTGCGGTGAGAGACTTGGTATCTACTTCCTTGTGTCCGGTTCTTCCATGAGACCTTCCAAGGTTGTTTACGATAGAGCTCATTCCTCTATCTCTACTGCAACTGCAGCAGACTTTGATTTCGATGCTATTTTTGAAGGTGCTGACTGGTTCCACTTTACCGGTATTACTCCCGCTGTATCTGATTCCGCAGCAGTTCTGACTGAGGAAGCTTTAAAGGCAGCTAAGAAGCACGGCGTAAAGGTTTCTGTAGACCTTAACTTCCGTAAGAAACTGTGGTCTTCCGAGAAGGCTCAGAAGGTTATGACCAACCTGATGCAGTACGTTGATGTATGTATCGGTAACGAGGAAGATGCTGAGCTCGTTCTTGGCTTCAAGCCCGGTGCTACCGATGTTACCAGCGGTGAGCTTGAGCTTGCTGGTTACAAGTCCATCTTCGAGCAGATGGTTGAGAAGTTCAACTTCGAGTACTGTGTATCCTCTCTGCGTGTAAGCCGTTCCGCTTCCGATAACGGTTGGTCTGCTTGCATTTACTCCAGAGATACCAAGGAGTTCTATCACTCCAAAGAGTACAGCATCCATCCTATCGTTGACCGTGTAGGTGGCGGTGACTCCTTCGCAGGTGGCGTTATCTGCGGTATGCTTGATGGCAAGAACTTCAAGGATGCTCTTGAGTACGGTGTAGCAGCTTCTGCTCTGAAGCACACCATCCCTGGCGACTTCAACCTGGTTTCCAGAAAAGAAGTTGAGACTCTGGCTGGTGGCGACGCTTCCGGACGTGTTCAGAGATAATTTTTCTGAAGATAAAAGATGTAATTTGGATATCCCGCTGTCCCCTAAAGGGCGGCGGGATATTTTCGAAAAGAGGAATCTGTGATTTAGGGGAATTTAAAATGGAAAGAGAACGTCTGGTACATTTTGATTTATTGCGTATTTTGGCATGTTTTAGTGTGGTTATGCTGCATAGTGCAGCACAATTTTGGTATGGTTTACCCGTCACAAGCTCAGATTGGCTTGTGATTAATTCTTACGACGCAGTTGTGCGTTTTGGCGTGCCCATTTTTGTGATGATCAGTGGAGCACTGTTTTTGAACAATGATAAAGAAATTAATCTGAAAAAATTATATACACATAATATTTTGCGGCTGGTTGTACTCTATATTGTTTGGTCGATTCTGTATGCATTATTGGATTGTCGGGCCAATTGGTCCGTAATTCACATTGGAGACATTCTCAGGGAGATTTTTGCCAGTCAGTATCATTTCTGGTATCTGCCTATGTCTGTTGGTCTATATATGTTGGTGCCTATTTTAAAAAAGTGGCTTTCTGTGGCTTCCAAGAAGGATGTGGAGTATTTCCTGGGATTGTTCCTGATCTTTCAAATCGGGCAGATTACCTTAGAAAGCATTAAGACCACAGAAGCACTGGAGTTTGTGTGGGGGATGGTAGATATCCAGATGGTGTGCAGCTATATCGGATATTTTGTGCTGGGATATTATATAGTGCATTACGGAATTGATAAGAAGCTTCACAAATGGCTGTATCTTGGCGGAGTACTGGGGGCAGTAGCCAATATCGTTCTTGGCAATTATCTGGCGCTTAAGGCCGGTACACCGGTGGGAACCGTATACGACAGCTTTGGAGCCTTTACCTTTTTGATTGTTGTGGCTTTATTTGTACTGTTTCATGAAAAAGTACAAAGACGCTCTTTTAAGGGAAGTTCCGGGAAAATTATCCGCGAGATATCCGCAGGGACAGTGGGAATTTATCTGATGCATGTGGGTGTTATGGAGATTTTGAGAGGCTATGGTATCCACAGCATGATGGTTACGCCTATTGTGGGAGTGCCGCTGTTTGCAGTGATATGTTTTGTACTGTGTTTTGTAGTGGCAGCTATTTTGCGTAGAATCCCTGTAGTGGGACGATATCTATGTTAATAAGTAGAAGAACAAAGAGTACGCTTGCGGACTCTCGCGCCGAGCGCGGTCGCGAAAGCGACATTTACCTTGTACGCGCGAGTGCGCATCCTCACGGAGTGTTTTTGCTTTATAGGAAAGCCTTTCACACTTTAGTGTGACAAGGTCTTTCCTATAAAGCAAAAAAACCGTCATTCCTGATGTGAGAGGAATGGCGGTTTTGTATATGTTTAATTCGTATTAGATGGAACGTCGGAGTTTTTATTGGGGATGAATTTCTTTGCAAGAGTACTGCATCCGTTTTGGATATGGAAGATTCCGCAGGCCATATAGGGAATCAAAATCATGGCATATGGCATCATATATCGACCTTTGGCTTCCCAGATCATACCAAATAGGAAGCCACCGATGAAGACAATCAGCATAAGGCAGGAGTAGATGCCCTCCTTATGGAATAAGCCCCTGACGGTATGAATCAGTGCGCACAGATACAGGACAAACAGGAAATAGTTCATAAACTTACAGATGCGTTCTGTCGTAACACCAAAGTAGATTTCCTCCACAACAGGATTGGCAGCTTCGTCAAATTTACCGGTAAGCGTGATACTGGAGAAGGTGGGTTCAATCCACTGCTCTAAAGCCTTGTAGCGCAGGAGCTCCTTGGCATGGGCCGGGTCAGCTTTCAGTTCGCGCAATTTGTTTTTTAAATCTTCCATGGCCCGTTCGGAAGTTGCCTCCGGATCGCTGTTACATTGCCACCAGATAGATTCGTCATAGCCGGAATCCAGTCCTACTGCAGCCCATTCCTCTTGGAGGCCCATGGAAAACCATACCGTAAAGGGCAATCCCTCGCCGATTTCCTTGCCGGAACGCAGTTCATAATAGCCTTCTACCAGCGAAGTGGAGAGAAGGGAGAGAGCCATGATGGTTATACCGATTGCCAAAGGTCTCCAATTCCATATTTTACAAGCATAGATTACGGATACAATCAATATGGCAATCAGAATAATCAGGCTGTTATTTCTGATAAGTGTTGCAATAGATGTACTCAAAAAAATGATAGGCAGATAGCGCAGTTTGCCGGAGGTATTCCATTTCAACAGTCCCCAGATGGCTATCAGGCATAAGGCGATAGAGCCTAAGTCGCCATAGATATACACCACATAGAAGTACATGGGAATAAAAAGTGTAATACCTATCAAACTATAGAAACTGATACCGGGGTTGTCGAACATTAAGTCCGTTACTTTGTAAAAGAAGAAAATAATCGCCATAATAAAGATTACGTTGATATACTGAAAAATCCGGTAATCATTCCAGATGCCCAGCAATAGTTCTTCAAAGAAAATCAGGCCGTACTGCTGGGTATACATCTGAAAATAAAGGATATCCATATCGCTGTAATCACCTATGCGGAATTTCTGAGAGGTAAGCAGTACCTGTAATTGATCCCAGTAAGGCTCAATCCTGCAGGTGGACACCCAGATTGTCAGCAAGATACCTACAATAATGATATCCACAATGGCTAAAATTAAAAGTTTCTTGCGTTGTTGCTCGGAATCTCCCCGCAAAATCATTTTCTGTAGCAGGAAAAGTACGAGTATGAAAAGGAATGCAAAAATCAGATTGCGGACAGGAGAGTCCGGATGCTCTAAAATATATTCCTTGTCATAATCATCCGTTGGCATGCGGAATGTACGGATTGCCTGCCAGTATGTAAGCCAAGCCAAAATAAAAATACCGATTATTTTGGCACCCTTTTCGGCAATGAATTCTGTGTATTGCTGTAATTTATTCATGGATTTCCTCATAAAATATATGTTTTGTGTATAATAAAGATAGCTTAATTTAGAAGGAATGTCAATTGCTGATAAAGGGTAGAAAAGGGGAGTGTATGAATTGTGCAAAAAATTTCTACAAAATTTTAAAAAAGTGATTGACTTATGAGTTAAAAGGTGTTAGTATATTACTTGCGTGATGCGCATGCGGAAGTGTCGGAATTGGCAGACGAGCAAGACTAAGGATCTTGTGACGGTTACGTCGT
>JAZQFO010000102.1:0-5472 GCA_045539535.1 Acetatifactor sp. | reverse complement strand
TTACCAGTTTGTCTTCCTAAGACCGCTTGGCCTCCGACTTAGTTACATTCCTTCTCGGCCTTACAGGCAAAACAAGCTCTGCTTGCCTTGTCTGCACGATACAAAAGTCCACGCAGGCTCTTCTCCTGTGCAATGTCCTTATCTCTGTGATGAGCAATGGCATCAACAATAACAGCTGTTTCGAAATCCACAAATCTGCAATCCGTTAAAATCTCCGGTGCAATCTCTGCGCTTGCCTTCTCATGAGGTGTTCCATTCTCATACTGAATATGCTTCCCCAAATCATGCAAAAGTGCTGCTGCATAAATCCATTCCCGTGGAGCCTCCACACCCTCATCATAGCTTTTAATAACTGCTATGCGGGCCACATTTAAGAAATGCTCCATGTCATGATGACAGAAAATCCGATTTTTTTCTGCTTCCTCATTGGCATGAAGATGATATAAAAATAAATCGTGTTTTAATATTTCATTTACTCTATTCATGGCCGCCTATACATGCAACATCTGAAAAAACTGATTCTGCAGTGCTGCATTGTCCTCAAATACCCCTCTGGTAGCGATGCTGACTGTCTTGCTTCCGGGCTTTTTCACACCGCGCATGGTCATACACATATGCTCTGCCTCGGCTACTACCATCACGCCCTGGGGGGACAGACATTCCATAATTGCCTCTGCAATCTGTGCTGTCATCTGCTCCTGAATCTGCAATCTCTTGGCAAATACTTCCACCGTACGGGCAAGCTTACTCAAGCCCACCACCTTGCCGTCAGGTATGTACGCCACATGAACCTTGCCGTAAAAGGGCAACATATGATGCTCACACATGGAATAGAACACAATATCCTTTTCCAGAACCATCTCGTTATTATCCACAGTAAACACCTTAGACAAATGGGTCTTGGGGTCCTCATCCATGCCACTCATAATCTCAGCATACATTCTGGCAATACGCTCCGGCGTATCCACTAAGCCCTCGCGGTTTACATCCTCTCCGATGCCCTCCAATATCAGCTTTACTGCTTCTTTTATCTTGTTCTGATCTACCATGTTTCTTTACCTTTCCACTATTCTGATAAGCCGCCCCAAAAAGGACAATGAGCCGAATGCCAGAATCACATCCTCCGGCCCTGCCAAAAGTCTTGCCATTTCCACAGCCTCCTCCAGACTATCCACTGCAGTCACATTAGGATGTACCTTGGCAATCTCCTGCGCCAGCTCATAAGCTGACATGGCTCTGGGATTCTCCGGGGGAGTCACCGTGATAATCTGATCCGCATACCCGTGGGTAAGCCCGATTACCTTCTCATATTCCTTATCCCTTAATATCCCCATTATATAATTAATTCTCTTATTTGTAAAATAAAATTCGACAGACTGCGCCAGTTTTCTTGCCGCATCCTCATTGTGAGCACCGTCCACCACCAAAAGCGGTTTCTTGTTTATTACAGAAAAACGGCCTGTCCATACAGTTTCCCTAAGCCCCTTGCGTATTGCACTTTCTGTAATCTCATAGCCTCTGCGCTGCAACATGCGCACAGTCTCAATGGCTAACAGTGCATTCTCCGGCTGCACTGCACCTGCCAGATGAATCTCCAGCTGCTTCATACAAACGCCGTCTGCGCCCTTATAATCAAATTTCTGACACTCTATATTCCGCCCCGTACCGGACTTTAAATTCACAATACTTGCCGGCTCAGCCACCTGCAAGCTGCAGCCCTTTTCCTGACATACAGCCCTTACAACCTCCATAGCCTCCGGCTGCTGCACGGCGCTGACCACATCACATCCCGCCTTAATGATACCGGCCTTCTGCCCGGCAATCTTGGCCAGGGTATTGCCCAAAAATTTCATATGGTCCATGCTGATAGACGCAAGCACGGCAACCTCCGTGTTTTGCACCAGATTGGTGGCATCCGTCAAACCGCCCATTCCGGTCTCCATCACTACAATATCACAACCCATTTTTTGAAAATACCAAAATCCCAGAGCCGTCTCCACTTCAAAAGGTGTAGGATGGGGCATTCCCTTTTCCACCATGGTGTTGCATGCAGATTTTACCAGCTCCAGGCCTTCACAAAGTCCATCCTTGGTAATATTCCTGCCATTTACCTGAATACGCTCTCTATACTCAAAAATCACAGGTGAAATGTATCTTCCTACCTTAAACCCGGCACATTTCAAAATTGTCGATATATATGCCAGCGTAGAGCCCTTGCCGTTGGTACCCGAAATATGTACGAATTTCAGATTCTCCTGGGGATTGCCTATCAATCTGCAAAGCTCTGTTATAGAGGAGAGCCCCGGCACAATGCCATAGGATTGAATACCCTCTATATATTCCATTGCCTCCCGGTAATTCATCCGCTTTCTCTCCTTGTCCTTCTATGTATAAATAAATCAAAAGATTCTAATAATATTCTTACTTATAATCAAAGCGAGGTGTATTTATGTCCCTACATTCCGTTCTTCCCGGCTTTTTCACCCGGTTCATACGCAATTTTCTGCGGTGCGGCCTCTTTGGCTGGTGCATGGAAATCCTGTTTACCGCTCTGGCAAGCCTGCGCCGCCGGGACCTTCGCCTAAAAGGAACCACCTCTGTCTGGATGTTTCCCATCTATGGCTGTGCAGCACTGCTTGCGCCCTTATCAAAGCTATTAAAAAACACGCCGCTCATTACCCGGGGCTTGATATATATGGGTCTGATTTTCTCAGGCGAATATATAAGCGGTAAATTCCTGCTGCGTCATAAGCTCTGTCCCTGGGACTATAGCAACAGTCCTTATCATATCGGCAGAGTCATCCGTTTAGATTATGCCCCTAATTGGTTCTTTGCAGGTCTCTTGTTCGAAAAAGTGCTAAAACTCTCACGGGACGAAACCCCGAAGATTCCGTCCCGCATTCATCCCAAAACTCATTAAATGCCTGCGTCGTCAATATCCGCCATATCGCCGGAACCGATGTCAAGCATATTCACTGTACGTCTCTTAAGTCTTGCCTCCTCAGACTGTCTGAGCAAAAACTCTTTGATTGCCTTAGAATTCTTAATATGAATCAACTGCAAGGTAGGATGGGTGGTGTCACCGGTAAAACAGGTGATAGTGCCCATCTTAAACATTTTCTCCATCAGGCTTGCAGAATGCTCTACATCCTGGATTTTATACATATAGCAGTCATTCTCCACAGTCTTAAACAGACCCTTTGTAATGGTAACCATATCCTCTTGAACTGTATACTTGGTAAATGTAAAAGGCAGACCCAAAAACAGCCAACGCTTTCTCTCCACAAACTGAATCATATTTATATCCTCCCTTCATTTTCTGCCCGGCAGAAAAATCAATTACTTCGACATTATACATTATAATTCATCCCGAATAGATATGCAAAACCTTTCTTGTGAAAAATGAAAAAATTTCATTGAATCCATGCCCTAAAAGTGGTATCATAGAACAAGAATATGAATAGGAGGTTTTTCTATGACAGCCAAAGAATGTATCCTCGGACGCAGAAGCATCCGTCGTTTCGAAGAAACACCCGTTTCCCATGAGCTTTTGGAACAGATTATTGAAACTGCATCCTTTGCTCCCAGCTGGAAAAACACTCAGATTACCCGTTACATCGCTGTAGAAGGTGAGGCTAAGCACAAGCTTGCTGCCTGCACCACTATCTGGCCCGGCAATGGCGCTATCATGGAAAGTGCTCCCATGGTAATTGCCGTAACTGTTGTTACCGGTCGCAGCGGCTTTGAGAGAGACGGCTCCTTTTCCACCGGCAAAGGTGACTCCTGGCAGATGTATGATGCCGGTGTTGCCAGCCAGACCCTTTGTCTGGCAGCCCATGAACAGGGACTTGGTACCGTTATTATGGGCCTTTATGACGAGACGGATGTAATCAAATTATTGGAAATCCCTTCCGATCAGGAATTGGTTGCCCTGATTGCCATCGGATATCCCGCACAGTCACCCGAAGCTCCCAAGCGCAAAGGGGTGACCGATTTGTTATCCTATAAAAGCTGAATTTCATGAAGTCGAAGAGATATTTTTCTCTTCGACTTTTTATGAGCACACCCTTTCAAAATCAAAATACGGAGGAAGTAACATGAAACACTTAATTAGTCCCCTGGATTTTACCACACAGGAATTAGACAAACTCTTTGACCTGGCAGCAGACATTGAGAAGAATCCCCCCAAATATGCACATGCATGTGAAGGCAAGATTCTTGCTACCTGCTTCTACGAGCCCAGCACCCGTACAAGACTTAGTTTTGAATCCGCAATGCTTCGCTTAGGCGGTCAGGTTCTGGGATTTTCTGATGCAGGCTCCTCTTCTGCCTCCAAAGGCGAAAGCGTATCCGATACCATCCGCGTGATTTCCGGCTACGCAGATATCTGTGCAATGCGTCATCCCAAGGAAGGTGCCGCAACCGTAGCCAGCGAGAAATCCCTGATTCCTGTTATCAACGCCGGTGACGGCGGCCATCAGCACCCCACTCAGACCCTGACTGATCTTCTGACCATCAAGAATTTAAAGGGCAGACTGGACAATTTCACCATTGGTCTATGTGGCGACCTTAAATTCGGCCGTACTGTTCACTCCCTGATTCACGCACTGGTACGTTACCCCGGTGTAAGATTCCTCTTCATCTCTCCCGAAGAGTTGCGTATTCCCGATTACATCATCGAGGAACTGAAGGAGCACAACATTCCCTACGAGGAAGTGATTCGTCTGGAAGATGTGCTGCCGGAGCTTGATTTGCTCTATATGACCCGTGTACAGAGAGAACGTTTCTTTAACGAAGAGGATTATGTCCGTCTGAAGGACTTCTACATTCTCACCGCAGAGAAAATGGAGCTGGCTAAGGACGACATGCTGGTGCTTCATCCCCTGCCTCGCGTAAATGAAATCGCTGTGGAAGTAGATGACGACCCCAGAGCAGCTTATTTCAAGCAGGCTCAGTATGGCGTATATGTGCGCATGGCACTGATTATGACCCTGCTGGGCTTAGCCTAAAAAAGCCCGCCCACACCAGAGTCGCTCATATCAGAAAGGAGATACACTATGTTAAACGTAGGAAAAATCGAAGAAGGCTTTGTACTTGACCACATCAAGGCCGGCAACAGCCTGGATTTATATGATCATCTTCAGCTGGACAAGCTGGATTGTACCGTAGCCATTATCAAGAATGCCAAGAGTAATAAAATGGGCAAGAAAGACATTCTGAAGGTAGAATGTGACATCGACAAGCTGGACCTTGACATTCTGGCATTTCTTGACCACAACATCACCGTAAACGTAATTAAAAACGGCGAAATTGTTGCCAAGAAGGAACTGATCCTTCCTAAGCAGATTAAAAATGTCATCAAGTGCCGCAATCCCCGCTGCATCACCTCCATCGAGCAGGGACTGCCCCATATTTTCTTCCTTGCAGACGAGTTAAAGGGCATCTACAGATGCAAATACTGCGAAGAGAAAT
>JAZQFO010000101.1:0-7607 GCA_045539535.1 Acetatifactor sp. | reverse complement strand
GGACTTGATCTGGCAGGCGGTGTAAGTATCACTTATCAGGCAGTGGGCGACGAGGACCCTGATGCAGATGATATGGCAGATACCATTGCAAAGCTTCAGAAGCGTGTGGAGAACTACAGTACTGAGGCAATTGTATACCAGGAGGGTGCAAATCGTATCAACATTGAGATTCCCGGTGTAAGTGATGCCAATGCAATTTTGCAGGAGCTTGGTAAGCCCGGTTCCCTGTATTTTATTGCGGAAACTGATGATGCAGGCAATCAGAACTATTCTTACCAGACTGTGACCGATGAAGAGGGTAATGCGGTAGGTCAGTATGTTTTGAATTACACCATTGATGAGCTTTTGGCAAACGGTTCTGTTGTTTTGCTGGGTACGGATGTGGCAGATGCCCGCGCAGTTACTGCACAGGACAATATGAAGAATTCCGTATATGCCGTGGATCTGACTATGACCGAGGCAGGAACCCAGAAGTTTGCAGATGCAACCAGAAATGCATATCAGAAGGGCGAGACTCTTGCTGTTTATTATGATGGTGAGTTTGTAAGTGTTCCCAGCGTAAACGGTGTGTTTACTGACGGACATGCTCAGATTACTCCCATGGAGAGTATTGAAGAGGCAGAGGATTTAGCTTCTACCATCCGTATCGGTGGCTTGAAGCTGGAGCTGGAGGAGCTGCACTCTAAGGTTGTAGGTGCGCAGCTTGGTGTGGAGGCTATTGAGACAAGCCTTCAGGCGGGCGTAATCGGTCTTGCAATCGTTATGGTATTTATGATTGCTGTATATTGGATTGCAGGTCTGGCAGCTGCATTGGCACTGCTTTTGTATGTGGCACTTACTGTAATGCTGATTCTTGGATTTGACATGACTCTGACCCTTTCCGGTGTGGCAGGTATCATCCTTTCCATCGGTATGGCAGTGGATGCCAATGTAATTATCTTTGCCCGTATCCGTGAGGAGCTTGCAATCGGTAAGAATGTACAGACCGCTATTAAGATTGGTTTTGATAAGGCAATGTCTGCAATTGTTGACGGTAATATCACCACTTTGATTGCAGCAGCAGTATTGTATTTCCTGGCACCCGGCACCATTAGAGGTTTTGCACAGACTCTGGCACTTGGTATTGTGCTTTCCATGTTCACTGCTTTGGTGGTAACCAGACTCCTGCTGAATGCTTTTTATGCACTTGGTTTGCAGGATGCAAAGTGGTATGGTGTTGCGAAGGAACGTAAGACCTTTGATTTCCTTTCCAAGAAGGGTATCTTCTTTGGTGCATCTTTGGCGGTAATCGTTGCAGGATTTGTGGTAATGGGTGTAAATAAGGCCAATATTGGTGATGTTTTGAATTACAGCCTGGAGTTTAAGGGTGGTACTGCTACCACAGTTACTTTTAATGAGTATATGACTCTGGAGGAGGCGACTGCAAATGTAGTTCCTCTGGTTGAAGATGTGACAGGCAGTGCTGTACAGGTACAGAATGTACAAGATTCCAATGAGATTATTTTTAAGACCAATACCCTTACTGTTGAGCAGAGAGAGGCATTGAACGAGTCTTTGATTGAGAACTTTGGCGTTGAGGAAGCTATGATAACTTCTGAGACCATCAGCTCTACTATTAGTGATGAGATGAAGTCTGATACAATCATTGCGGTTGTAGTTGCAATTATAGGTATGCTTCTGTATATCAGAATCAGATTTAGAGATATTCGTTTTGGTATCAGTAGTGTAACTGCATTGTTGCATGACGTATTGGTAGTGCTTGCATTCTATGCTGTAGCAAGAGTTTCCGTGGGTAATACCTTTATTGCATGTATGTTGACCATTGTAGGTTACTCCGTCAATGCAACCATCGTTATTTTTGACCGTGTACGTGAGAATATGGCGTCCATGGCTAGAAAGGATGCTTTGAAGGATGTGGTGAATGCAAGTATCAGCCAGACCTTGTCCAGAAGTATTTTTACTTCCCTGACAACCTTTGTCATGGTAGCATGCCTGTATGCGCTGGGTGTAACCAGCATCCGTGAGTTTGCATTGCCTTTGATGGTGGGTATTGTCTGTGGTGCTTATTCTTCAATCTGTATTGCAGGCGGATTGTGGTATGTGCTTCGACAGAAATTCCCTTCCAAGGTAAATGACTAAGTCTGGCGCAAGGGGAAAATTTGATTAACTAAAGGAGAGGGCGCCGGTTTTATACCGGCGCCTTTTGAAAATATGGAAAAGTGGATGGTGGCAGCCAAAAAGGCTGATTTTGACAAATGGGCGGCACAGTTTTCCATCAGTCCGGTGGTGGCAAGAATTTTACGTAACCGTGATTTGACGGAAGAAGTGCAGATAAGGCGCTTTTTATATGGCACCCTGCAGGATTGTTATTCCCCCTGGCTTTTAAAAGACATGGAAAAGGCGGTGGCTGCAATTCTTTCTGCCATAGAAGCAGGAAAGCATATCCGCGTAATCGGAGATTATGATGTGGATGGCATCTGCGCTGCGTATATTTTGACTAAGGGATTGCAGTTTCTGGGAGCAAAGGTAGATACCGCCATTCCGCACCGAATTCATGATGGTTATGGATTGAATGACCATCTGATTGAGGTGGCAGCCGAAGAAGGGGTGGGCCTGATTGTTACCTGCGACAACGGAATTGCAGCGGCACCTCAAATTGAGCTGGCCACTCGATGTGGAATTGATGTGGTGGTGACGGATCATCATGAGGTTCCCTATGTGGAGGAGAGGCAGGGTGCAGATATCTGCAGAAGAGAAATTTTGCCAAAGGCGCTGGCTGTGGTGGACCCGAAGCGGGGAGACTGCACCTATCCTTTCAAGGGGATATGTGGTGGCGTGGTGGCCTATAAGGTGATTTTGGCGTTGTTGGAGAGAACAGGCAAGTTGGAGGATGGACATGGTCTCACAGAAGAGCTGTTGGAATTTGCAGCGCTTTCTACGGTGTGTGATGTGATGGAGCTTGCGGATGAGAATCGCATATTGGTAAAAGAAGGCTTGAAACGCATGCAAAATAGCCGTAATCAGGGGCTTAAGGCCTTGATGGAGGTAAATGGCTTAGAGCCTGCTAAAATAGCTGCTTATCATTTGGGGTTTGTAATAGGACCTTGTCTGAATGCCACCGGCAGACTGGATACGGCCAAGCAGGCGCTTGCACTTTTGCAAAGTGAAAATCACAGTGAAGCCATGACAGCGGCAGGAGATTTACTGGCTTTAAATACCAGCCGTAAGAATCTGACGCTTCAGGGTGTGGAAGCGGCAGAAGAATATGTACAAGAGCATGATATGACAAAGGATAAGGTGTTGGTCATTTATCTGCCGGATGTACATGAAAGTCTGGCGGGTATTATTGCCGGTCGCATCAGGGAGCATTACAATAAGCCTACCTTTATCCTGACCAAGGGTGAGGAGGGGGTAAAGGGGTCCGGTCGCTCTATAGAAAGCTATCATATGTATGAAGCTATGACAAGCGTAAAGGAGCTTTTTACCAAGTACGGTGGTCACAAGCTGGCGGCAGGACTGTCCATGCCGGAGGAGAATGTAGCGCTTCTGAGACAGAAATTAAACGATAATTGTGATTTGACGGAGGAGGATTTTATTCCCCGTGTACATATTGACGTGCCCATGCCATTGGCCTATGCAAGCGAGAAGCTGGCACAGGAAATTGGGCTTTTAGAGCCCTTTGGAGTAGGCAATCCCAAGCCTTTATTTGCTCAGAAAAATCTGCGGTTTGTTTCCGCTGGTAAAATGGGAGCTTCCGGTACCTGCGCCAGATTTCGGGTGCGCACACCGGAAGGTACGGTGGAGCAACTGGTAATGTTTCGTAATCTGGACGGATTTCATGAATTGCTACAGGAAAAGTACGGTCCGGAAAGTGTAGCAAGGCTCTATGAAGGAAGTGGAGATTATGAAATGTCTGTTGTGTATCAGCTTGGTCTGAATACCTATCGCGGCAAAACCGAAAAACAATTGGTAATCCAGCATTTCTGCTAGGAAACTGGCACATTTAATATTTTAATTATAGTTTGGACACAATTTGGACACATTTTTAGTGTAATATATGTTTCAGATAGTTGAGAAATCACTATCTCCCCCCTCATAAGAAACGGAAAAATCCCGGTCCCCCCGGGATTTTTCTGTTTCTTTTTTGCTTTTGAGTTGCGGTTATTTGTGGAGGCAGTAGCAGAATATAGATACTTTATACCAATGTACAGGGATAAGTATTTCTATGTATCTCCATGAAATCGCACAGGAATTTCCGCAAACGTCGCAAACGCGCCATCCGTGGCGCGGATGCGACTTCTGCGAACATCCGGTTCGCAGATTGCTGGTAAGTGTGGGAGATACTAAGAAATACTAATCCCTTCCCAAGGGGTATAAAATGCCTGTCCCAACCATGCCCCACACAGACAAATGCTCCACATAATCAATGTACAGAAGTGGCAAGCTTTTGTTTGCGTGTATATAGGGAGGTGTGGTAAAATAAAAAGAATAGGTACCTTATTGTCGGATGCAGGAAAAAAGGATGGATTCTTATGTTGGAAGAATTGATTTACTCCAATTATGCGATTGCATTGATTGTAATTTTTATGGTGGTGTTTTTGCTGACTAATACCACTTTTGATAAAAAGGAAACGGGGTTGTTTATGCGGGCTACCCTTTTGGCAGTGGTACTGGTGGTGGCAGACAGTGTGGAGAATTATACAGCCTCGCTGCCATATCCCACGGATTTGCGTGTGTGGATGTCTGCCATCGGATACACCTTGCGGCCGGTATGTATTTTGTGTATCCTGCAGATTGTGGTGCGCAATCAGATGGTGAAGCGGTTTTTGATGCTTGCTCCGGCAGTGGTAAATACTTTGGTTTCTTTTTCGGCGCTGTTTACGGATGTTGCGTTTTCCTATGACGAGCAAAATGAATTTGTAAGAGGTCCGCTTGGATGGACGCCTTTTATTGTCAGCGGCTTGTATCTGGGAGTGTTGTTGGTTTGTTCTATTCAGTATTTTAGAGAGAAGAATTATCATGAGGCGCTGATTGTGTTTGCCATTGTGGTGGCTGCGGTAATTGCGGTGGTGTTGGAGACGATTATCAAGCGGGACGGCCTGATTAATTCCACTATTGTGATATCTGTGACTTTTTACTATTTGTTTTTCCACACCCAGACCTTTAAAAGAGACCATTTGACCAAGGCCCTGAACCGTCGCAGTTTTTATATGGATGCGGCCAAATATCGGGAAACGCTCAGTGGAGTGATATCCATAGATTTAAATTTTCTAAAGCAGATTAATGATACCCAGGGGCATGATGCAGGGGATGTGGCGTTGTGTACTTTGACCAGGCAGGTGGAAAGCTGTTTGCTGAAGGAATGTTTCCTGTACAGAATAGGCGGCGATGAATTTATCATTCTGTGTCTGAAGAAGAATAGAGAGCAGATGGCAGCCATGATAGAGCGTATCCGCAGTGCTATGGAGCAGACGCCCTACAGATGTGCCATGGGTCTGGCCATGTATGATGTAAAGCATGACTTTGATGCTTTGTGTGCCCGAGCAGACAAGGCCATGTATGAGGATAAACAGCGTATGAAGGCTGTGCGACAGGAATAATAATATTAACGAGAATAAATGGATGGAGGAAATGATGATGCTTTTATCCGAATTGCTTGAAAATCTGAACTATGAATGCGTACAGGGTGATGTGAATTGTTCTGTAAATGCAGTGGTGTACGATTCCCGAAAGGTGCAGGAGGGATGTCTTTTTATCTGTATCAAGGGAGCTAATTTTGACGGACATGAATTTGCCGGTCAGGTTGTGGAACAGGGTGCCAAGGTATTGGTGGTATCAGAGCTTCCTGCCGGGCTGGAGGGTAAGGATGTCACTGTGATTAAGGTGGCAGATACCCGCTACGCAATGGCTTTCATCTCTGCGGCATGGTTTGGTCATCCGGCGAAGAAGCTGAAGACTATTGGTATTACCGGTACCAAGGGCAAGACCACTACCACCTATCTTGTGAAATCTATTCTGGAAAATGCAGGCTTAAAGGTGGGATTAATTGGTACCATTGAGGTGATTATCGGTGAGGAACATATTCATGCCCAGAATACTACGCCGGAGTCCTATCTGCTTCAGGAATATTTTGCAAGGATGGTGGAGACGGGGCTGGATGCCGTGGTGATGGAGGTTTCTTCTCAGGCGCTGATGCTTCATCGTTCCCAGGGATTTGTATTTGATTATGGTATCTTTACCAATTTGGAGCCGGACCATATCGGCCCCAATGAACATACTGATTTTGAGGATTATCTGCACTGTAAGTCCTTGTTGTTCAAGCAGTGTGTGGTAGGCATCGGAAACGGGGATGACAGTCATTTTGCACAGGTGATGGAGGGGCATACCTGCAGTCTGGAAAGCTTTGGCTTGAATGAGGATTGTACGCTTAAAGCTAAGAATCTGCAGCTTGTGAAAAAGCCCGGTGAGCTGGGCGTGAGATTTGATGTGGCAATTGAAGGAGAAGAGGGTTTTACAGTGGAGGTTCCCACCCCCGGAAGATTCAGCGTGTACAATGCGTTGACGGCCATTGCCATCTGCCGTCATTTCAAGGTACAGCCTGACAATATCAAAAAGGCTCTTTTGAGTGCCCGTGTAAAGGGGCGCATTGAGATGGTAAAAGTGTCTGATGAGTTTACCCTTTTGATTGATTATGCCCACAACGCCATGGCCCTGGAAAGTCTGCTGGCAACCCTTAAGGAGTATGAGCCCGGCAGACTGGTATGTCTGTTTGGATGCGGAGGCAACCGCGCCAAGTCAAGACGTTTTGAGATGGGAGAGGTCAGCGGTAAGCTGGCGGATTTAACCATTATCACTTCGGATAATCCCAGATTCGAAGAGCCACAGGATATTATTGAGGACATCAAGACTGGTATTAGCAAGACCAATGGAGCTTATGTGGAGATTTGCGACCGCAAGGAGGCAATCAAGTATGCCATCGAAAACGGTCAGCCGGGAGATATTGTTGTTCTGGCAGGCAAGGGTCACGAGGATTATCAAGAGATAAAAGGTGTCAAATATCCTATGGATGAAAGAGATCTGATTCGGGATATTTTGGCAGGAAAATAATATTTGCGAGGCGGATAAAGTGCAGGAATTGTACGCAGATATCATAGTGGATATCACTCATGAAAAACTGGATAAAACCTTTCAGTATCGTGTGCCGGAGAGGCTTAAGGAGGTGCTGGAACCGGGCATGTGTGTGCAGATTCCCTTTGGAAACGGCAACCGTCTGATCAAGGGGTATGTCCTTGAGATTGGGACGCAGTGCAAGTTTGACCCTGCCCGTACCAAGGATATCGCAGGGCTTGCAGACAAGGATGTAGATGTCACGGACAAAATGATTGCGCTTGCAGCATGGATTCGCAAAAATTACGGCTCCACCATGATACAGGCATTAAAAACGGTTCTTCCTGCTAAGCAGACTGTGAAGAAGCTGGAGCACCGCTTTGTGGAAGTGCTGATGAATGCTGAGGAGTTAAGCAGTCTTTTGGGCGAGAGCATGCGGAATAAAAGGCAGGCTGGCAGAGTGAGACTTCTGTCAGCTCTTTTGGAGCAGGAAAGGGAGC
>JAZQFO010000100.1:0-4746 GCA_045539535.1 Acetatifactor sp. | reverse complement strand
AGCAATGCTTCTTGCCGGTGGACAGGGTTCCAGACTTTATGCCTTGACCCAGAAACTGGCAAAACCGGCCGTTCCTTTTGGCGGCAAATATCGTATTATTGATTTTCCGTTGTCCAACTGTGTCAATTCCGGTATTGATACGGTGGGTATTCTGACACAGTACCAGCCCTTGGTACTGAATGAGTATATTGGAAACGGACAGCCTTGGGACCTTGACAGATTAAACGGAGGTGTGCATGTGCTGCCGCCTTATCAGTCTGCGAAGGGTTCTGACTGGTACAAGGGTACCGCGAATGCGATTTATCAGAATATCTCCTTTATTGAGAGATATCAGCCTGAGTACGTAATTATCCTGTCCGGTGACCAGATTTGCAAGCAGGACTACAGTGATTTCCTCAGATTCCACAAGGAAAAAGGCGCGGAGTTCTCCGTTGCGGTTATGGAGGTTCCTTGGGATGAGGCTTCCCGTTTTGGTCTGATGGTAGCAGATGAGAACGACAAGATTACAGAATTCCAGGAGAAGCCCAAGAATCCCAAGTCTAATCTGGCATCCATGGGTATCTATATCTTTAACTGGGATGTACTTAAGAAATACTTGGAGGAGGACGAGGCAGATCCCAATTCCGAGAACGATTTCGGTAACAACATTATCCCCAATCTGTTGAGAGACGGCAGGGATATGTATGCATATCACTTCAATGGCTATTGGAAGGATGTAGGAACCATTTCTTCCCTGTGGGAGGCCAATATGGAGGTTCTTGATCCTGAGAACAGTGGTATTAACCTCTTTGACGAAGATTGGAAGATTTACAGTCGTAACTCCGGTATGACCGGTCATCGTATCGGCGAGCATGCAGAGGTAATCGATTCCATGATTACTGATGGTTGCCGTATTGAAGGTAAGGTAAAGCATTCCATTCTCTTTGCCGGTGTTACGGTAGAGGAAGGCGCAATTGTGGAGGATGCCGTAGTTATGGGCGGTACTCACATTGGCGCAGGTGCAGTGATTAAGCACTGTATCGTGGCTGAGAATGTTACCATCGGTGAGGGCGCAGTGGTTGGTGCAGCTCCCACAGAGGATGAGAAGGGCGTGGCTACCATCGGTCCCGATGTGACTGTTGGCAAGAATGCTAAGATTGGCCCCAAAGCCATGGTAGGAGAATCGGTAAAGGAAGGTGAAGAGGTATGTTAAAATTGAATGCAGATGCACTGGGCATCATTTTCCCCAACAGCTACGATTCAATGGTTCCTGAGCTTGCAAGAGAGCGTCTGATGGCATCCATTCCTTTTGCCGGAAGATATCGAATTGTTGACTTCCTGCTTTCCAGCATGGTAAATGCAGGTATTGATAATGTGTCGCTGGTAGTGAAGCAGAATTACCATTCCCTGATGGATCATCTGGGCAATGGTCGTGAGTGGGATTTGAGCCGTAAAAACGGCGGTTTGAATCTGGTGCCTCCTTTCTCTGACAGAGAAGTAAAGGTTTACAGCGGACGTGTGCAGGCGCTGTCCAGTATGATTCCTTTCCTGAAGAAGCAGAAGGAAAAATATGTGATTATGTGTGATGGTAACCTGGCAGTAAACTTTGATTTTAAGGGTCTTCTTAAGCAGCATATTGAGAGCGGTGCAGACTTGACCATGGCTTACACGGTGGAGGGACTGCCTCAGGATTTGCTTGATTTGGAAGCTGATACCAAGAGCTTGTATTATACCCTGAAGATGAAGGAAGACAGAGTATCTGAAATCTGTGTAAACTCTAAGGATAAGGGCATCCAGAATCTGTCCATGAATATATATGTAGTGGATAGAGAGCTGTTGATTCAGCAGATTTCCGAAGGATATCTTAAGGGTGCTGTTTACTATGAGAGAGATATTCTTGCTAATCAGCTGGATAAGTTGGATATCAGAGGCTACTGCTTCGAGGGTTATGTAGCTCGTATCACCAGTGTGCGGAATTATTTTGAGGAGAGCATGAAGATGCTTGACCAGAAGAATCTGGATGGTCTGTTTGGCCCCAGCCCTGTTTACACCAAGATTCGTGATGACAACCCTACTCGTTACATGAGCTGCTCCAAGGCCAAAAATATCATGGCTGCAGACGGTTGCGTAATTGAGGGTGAGGTAGAGAACAGTATTCTCTTCCGTGGTGTTAAGGTCGGCAAGGGTGCTAAGGTGAAAAACTGTGTACTCATGCAGGATTCCGTCATCGAAGAAGGCGCTAATGTGGAATATGTTATCACCGACAAGAAGGTGAAGATTTCCGCGGGTAAGGAATTAAAGGGCACCGATACCTTCCCTGTATATGTGGAGAAGAGTAAGACGGTGTAAGATTTAAGAAGCAATAGTGTGGAGGTTTGGACAATTGAATAAAAGGTTGTTTGCAGTGATGCTGGGTGTTTGGATGCTTGTTTTGGCTGCTTGTGGAGAATCTGCAGAGGAGTCGAAAGCTAACGCCCTGGCGGTAGCTGAAAATCTTATGGCAGCATATACGAGTTGTGATAAGGATGCTATGTCTGAGTATGTGGCAGAAGGTATTTCCACTGAAGAATTTGAAAAAACTTACAAGTGGATGGATACATGCATTGAATATGATGCAACCATGAGTTACAAAACCGGTGAAGTTCTTCTGTATGAAGATGCTGATTTGATTACCTTTTGCAGTAAGAGCGGTGTGCCCAGAAGTAAAGTGGAAAAGGTTGCCGCCGTGTATGTGGATATAGTAACCATGCAAGGTTCGGATGTCCTTAAGCGTAATGCATATATCTACATTGGCCTGATAGATGGCGAGTGGCTTGCTGTTTATCCGGATAATATGTAAAATGATGAACCACCTTGGGTCGTGAGACCCAAGGGGGATTTTGCCTATTTTGTCACATCTTCTAATACTTTTCTCACACAGCCGGGGCCTTTGCTCATGGCGTCAAAATAGTTTTTGATCTTGTCGGCCAGGCCGATTTTATGCAAATCTACGCCGAACAGTTTGGTGTTTCCCAGCAGATAATCCAATCGGCTTAAATCCTTAGAACAATCGTTCAACTCATATTCTTTTATGGTTTCCAAAGCGGCTTCAGCACCGGAGTCGGGGCTTATTTCGAATGTATTGCCTTCGTCATCCACTGCCATAAGATATCGAAGCCACCCTGCTAAAACCAATGGAATATAACGAAGTTCCTCGATTTTTTCCGGATTCTTTTCTTCGTAGGCTTTTAAGGTCTCCCCAAAACGTACAGACAGCTTCTGGGAGGTGTCCGTGGCGATTCGCTGGGGAGTGTCCGGCATAAAAGGATTGGGTAGACGCTTCTCTAAAACAGTAGTTAAAAATTCCTTGGGATTCAGGATGCCCGGGTCGGATACCTGCGGGAGACCTTCCTGATAGCCCAGACCCTCAACCAGTTTCTTTAGGTGTTCATCCTTCATTTCGTGGGAGATGCGTTCAAAGCCAAGGAGACAGCCAAAGATAGCAAGGGCAGTATGCAGGGGATTAAGGCAGGTGCAGACTTTCATTTTCTCGGTCTTATCCACGGTTTCGGCATCGGTAAAATAGATGCCTGCTTTCTCTAAGGGCGGACGGCCGTTGGGAAAGGCATCCTCGATGACCAGATATTCTACACTCTCTGCATTGACAAAGGGTGCTACATAGCTGTTTTTGGAGGTGATGACAGGGGTCAGGTTCTCCATGCCCTCTGCTGTAAGGGCGGCGGCTACTTGAGGGTCTGGTCTGGGTGTGATTTTATCAATCATGGACCAGGGGAAAGAAACCTTGCCGGTATCGTGGATATAGTCGGCAAAGCCTTTGTCTGCCAATCCAGCGCGGCACCATTCCTTGGCAAAGGTGGAGATGGCATTTTTAAGCAGATCACCGTTGTGGGAACAGTTATCCATGCTGACCATGGCTATAGGGGCTCCACAGGTTTTGAAACGGTGATAGAGCAGAGCGGCAACCTTGCCCAGGTAGCTTTGGGGCTTGGCGGGACCTTTTAACAGATCTTCTGCCACGGAAGGCAAGAATGCACCCCGGACATCTTTTACGGCATAGCCCTTTTCTGTAATGGTGAAGCTGGCCATCTGCAGGGAAGGACTTGCGAATATTTCCTGTAGTCTGGCGTATTCCGGCAGGATATCGCAGTCCAGAATCAGGGATTCTACAATGCTTGTAATGATGGTCTTATCCATGGTATTGTCCGGGTGGAGTGTGACCAAGATAGACAGATTGTCTAATGGACGGGAGGCCTTTTCGATAATTTCATAGTCATAGCCCTCCGCCACTATCAGTCCGGTGTCCATGCGCCCGCTGTTTAAAAGCTTTTGGGCAGCGTGAGCGGGAAATGCCTTGAATAGATTGCCGGGGCCGAAATGAATCCAAGTAGGGCGTTCAAATGCAGCGCGTCGTACAGCGGCTCTGTCAAAGGTGGGCAAATCATAGCCTGCGGCCAGAAAAGCCATGCGGTTGTATTCTATATCTTCCATGGTCAGTTGCATATAAGTACCTCCGATTTGTTAAACATTTTACTGGGGTAAGTATTTCCTGTTCTATTCGCAAATAAACCTGAAAAGGGCTTGTTTTTCGCCTGTTTCATGATATAATATAAGTGAGGAAGTAGATTGTGGGCACGGATGCCCTGTTTTCGGCAGCATGAAGCTGCTATACAAGGAGGTAGTAAGATGGGAATCAATTTTAACTTGAATACCAAAACGGATTATTCATATTTGTTTTCCTCATTGAATCAGAACAATAAGAACAGTGCT
>JAZQFO010000099.1:0-2008 GCA_045539535.1 Acetatifactor sp. | reverse complement strand
CATACCAGCCTGCACCTGCCAATATCATCAGTACCGCCAATATAACCAGTACCTTTATCCAGCTTTTTCTTCCGCTCTTCAACTTACCCACTAACTATCCGCGCTCCCAAATCTCTTAAATCTTTTCCGATATTTTCATAGCCCCGCTCAATATAGCTACAGCCTGTTACTACGCTCTCGCCTTCCGCCATAAGTCCCGCCACTACAAGTGCGGCACCGCCTCGCAACTCTCCCGCTTCCATAGCTGCACCGCGAAGTGTTTCCACGCCTTGAACTTCCACTTTATTGGCATCCAAAGGCTCTATACATGCCCCCAGCTTCCTTAAAGGTTCAATCACCCGGAATCTGTTTTCAAAAATCCGCTCTTCAATCACACTGTTCCCATCTGCTCCGGCCAGCACTGCCAGCGCTATGGACTGCAAATCCGTAGGAAATCCGGGATAAACTGCCGTCTGTAAACAGGGTACTGCCAAAGGCCTCTTAGGCCCCTGCACATAAAGCCCGCGCTCCCATCCATAATGAACCCCTATTCGGTCGCCATCATCACAATCAGCCTGACACTTAGCCCCCATGGCCTCCGCCACACGAATAACCGCCTCCAGCTGTTCACAAGGCGCATTTTCCAAAAGCACATTTCCCCCACATCCAACGCAGGCAAACAGATAGGTTCCTGCCACAATCCTGTCAGCAGGCACATCAAAGGCTGCACCCTGCAGCATCCTGCCGCCTTGTATCCGCAAAACAGAACTGCCCACGCCTTCTATAATCGCCCCACAGGCACACAAATACCTGCACAAAGCCTCTATCTCCGGTTCCAGCGCTGCTCCCACAATCACCGTGTCTCCCTTTGCCATAACAGCAGCCAGCAGAATATTTTCCGTTGCACCCACACTGGGAAAAGGAAGCTGTATCTCAGCTCCTTTCAGTGCATTGGTCCTGCCTATCAACCGACCTTCTTCCTCCGCAAAGGTAACTCCCATAGCTTCAAGCGCCTTGATATGCAAATCTATGGGACGTGTACCAATGACACAGCCTCCGGGATATTCCATTACCACTTCCCCGAAACGGCCCAGCATTGCACCCAAGAGACACAAGGAAGACCGCATGCCGGTAATAGCCTCCCCGGACATTCTGCAGGGGCTGACACAAGTACTGTCCACCACATAACCACCCTCTGTCCGGTTTACCCTGCATCCAAGCTTGCGCAACAAATTTATCATGTGACGTACATCCGCAATCTGCGGACAATTACAAATGTAAGATACATCCTCTACAAGCAATGTCGCCGCCAAAACAGGCAGTGCAGCGTTCTTAGAGCCCTGAATCCGCACCTTTCCCTGCAAGGGAATCCCGCCCTGAATATGAAGTTCTGCCATACAATACCTCCCCATTTCTATTTGAGGGACTTCTGTATTGTATGAAAAAGATTCACAAAGGTGCCTGACCCTGCTGCAACATATGCAGATTTACATTTCTTTTAACTGAATGCGCTTTGCCACACTAAGAACCAGACCTATTTCAATCAAAAGAAACATTACTGCCGAACCACCGTAGCTGATAAACGGCAGGGAAATACCTGTGTTAGGAATGGTATTGGTTACAACGGCAATATTCAAAATCGCCTGAACGGCAATATGTCCGATGACGCCCACCACCAGCATTGCACCAAACAAATCGGTGGCGTTGTTGGCAATAATCATCATTCTCCAAATCAACATCACAAACATGATAATGACTGCGATTGCACCAAAAAGTCCAAGCTCCTCGCAAATAATGGAGAAAATCATGTCATTTTGGGACTCCGGCAAGAACTTCAGCTTCTGCATACTCTGTCCCAGTCCTTTTCCCCAGATACCGTCGCTGCCAATAGCATAAAGACCCTGCAATGTCTGGAAACCTACACCCTCCGGATCTGTCTCCGGGTGCAACCAGATGGCAATACGCTTGAATCTGAAGTTTCCTCCTGCGGCATCTGTGCTGATGATCCAATAGACCAGAGCAGATGCTG
>JAZQFO010000098.1:0-36413 GCA_045539535.1 Acetatifactor sp. | reverse complement strand
ACCTACAATGGTATGCAGCTCGTCAATAAACAGAATAATCTGTCCGTCGCTGGCCTTCACATCCTCCAGCACTGCCTTCAGACGCTCCTCAAACTCACCTCTGTACTTAGCACCCGCCACAAGGGCACCCATATCCAGCGCAAAAATCTTCTTATCCTTCAGGCCCAAAGGCACATCTCCACGGACAATACGCTGGGCAAGACCTTCCACCACAGCAGTCTTACCTACACCAGGCTCACCGATTAGCACCGGATTATTCTTGGTCTTACGGGACAGAATCCGGATAATATTACGGATCTCATTGTCGCGACCGATGACCGGATCAAGCTTCTGGTTTCTGGCTTTCTCCACCAAATCCTGACCGTACTTTTCCAAGGTATCATAGGTTGCCTCCGGATTATCACTGGTCACACGCTGATTGCCCCGTACGGTAGACAAGGCCTGCAAAAACCGCTCTCTGGTAATCCCATACTCCTTCCAGATATTGGCAATCTCCTTGTTGGGCTCCTGAATCATAGCTAAAAACAGATGCTCTACAGACACATACTCGTCTCCCAGCTGTTTTGCCTGATTCTCCGCATTAATCAGCACTTTATTCAGATACTGACCCACATAAATCTGGCCACCCTGTACCTTCACGCGCTTGGAAAGTGCCTGCTCACAGCGCTTCATGAAATGCTCTTTATCAATCCCCATCTTCTCGATGAGCTTTAAAATCAAGCTGTCCTCTATGGTCAAGAGGCTGTAAAGCAGATGCTCCTGCTCAATCTCCTGATTGCCATATTCATAAGCCAGCTTCTCGCAACCCTCAACGGCCTGCATGGACTTTTGGGTAAACTTCTGAATGTTCATAATATAGCCCTCCTCACAATGCTTGCTCTACAACTGTAACACTTGTTCTACAAACACTATAACACATACGTTGAGAAATTCAATTAAAAAATTATAAAATTAATCTAAAAAAGAGGAGCCCCCTTTTACCAACTCGCCTATCATAGCACCACTAATGATGCAAATCGCACCAATAATTTGTACTATAGTCATTTTCTCTTCAAGCAAAACAGATGCAAAAACTACCGCTGATAATGGCTCCAAATAACCACATACCGCTACTGTCTGCACAGGCAATTTAGCCAGCGGCGAAAAATATAAATAGCATCCGATGCCGGTATTTACAACACCAAGCACCAAAATCCATATCCATGCTTCTGGTGGAACACTGATTACAAAACCCTGTTTAAATCCTACAAATATTGCAACTGCCAAAAAACTTACTACCAGTTGAATTACCGAATTCTCCATTCCTGTAATATTCCTAGACTGCTTATTTAAAGTTACCATAAAGAAATACATGAGTGCCGACATTGCACCGCAAGCAATTCCCCACACATTTCTACTATCGCCAACTCCATTCCCGTTAACTAATATGATTCCCACAAGTACAATCATAAAGCCTATTATCTTCGATGCGCTAAGTTTTTCCTTAAAAATCAACGGCGATAAAATCATAACAATTACCGGTCCGCAATAATACAAAAGAGATGCTAAGCTTACACCAATTTGTTGATATGCTTCATACAAAAACATCCAACTTGTCCCCATTGCAATTCCGGAGAGTACAATAAAAACTGTATCCTTTATGCAGGTAGTGATATGAAATTTACCCTTACCTGCTAAGAACAAAGTCGATAATAGGATACTTCCTATAAATGTTCTCAAAAACACAATCTCATAACTATTCAATGCAATATGACTCGCAACAATACCATTAAGACCAAACAGTAATAATGCAGACAGATATTTTGTAAATGCTTTCTTATCCATAATAACCTCTTGATTTTTAATATTAAGAAGTATATCATAATAAGCATTATAACAAAATTGAATGTTTATTATGCTTAGAATTACATTTTGGAATAGGTGTTATTATGGATATGAATTTACAAAAATACCTGGCTTTTGTGAAAGCCGTGGAATACGGAAGTTTTACGAAAGCTGCTGAAATTCTTAACTATACACAATCGGGAATCAGCAGAATGATTGCTGACCTTGAAAAGGAATGGAATATCACTCTTCTTGAGCGAAGCAAATACGGCATCAAACCCACGAGTGATGGCATGAAACTATTGCCATATGCCCAAAACCTTTGTGCTGAGTTTGATAAGCTCCAAATGCAAATAGATGAAATCAACGGACTCGACTCCGGACTAATTCGCATTGGCACCTTCTCAAGTGTTGCCACCCATTGGCTCCCCCATGTTATTAAAGAATTTCAAAAGGATTATCCCAACATTGACTATGAGCTTTTATTAGGAGATTATACAGAAATAGAAGAATGGATTCATACTGGAAGAGTCGATTGCGGTTTTCTAAGACTGCCCACTTGCCCGGAGTTCGAAACCATTTTTTTGCATCAAGACAAACTTATGGCAATCATCCCTGAAAATCATCCTCTAAGTCATGTTGACAAATTTCCGGTTTCTGCACTTTGTGATGTACCCTTTATGCTACTTGAAAAGGGCGCAAAAGCAGAGATATCTGAAATATTTGAGCGCAACAATCTAATACCGAACGTAAAATTTACGACATGGGATGACTATGCTGTTATGTCAATGGTTGAAAATGGGCTTGGAATCGCAATATTGCCGGAACTTATCTTGCAGCGTGTCCCCTATAAAATCCTATCCAAAGAGCTAGATGTTCCTGCTTATCGTGATATAGGCCTTGCATTAAGAAACCCCAAAAACGCCTCCCTTGCAGTAAAAAAATTTCTGGAATATCTAAAATATCGCTAGCTAAAGAATCTAAAAGAGGTTGCAACTTTCGTCGCAGCCTCTTCTTAATAGCCAACGGATAATATAATCCAAATCAATATACGTCCAACATCATTTGTGTCACACGACTGTTCACTTCCAAATAGTACTTTAACTCTGCATCATTCAACTCGCCATCGTCCCACTGGGCAAATTTTTTATCCATGTCTGCAGCCTTTTGCATAAGCTTGGTATACTCCGCCAAAATAGTCAAATCTGTAGGATTGTTGTTATACTTTTTTCAATACTGCACAGTACTCTTCATAAAATGCTGCATAGCTGTCCATAGCTTCCTTAAACTCCGGACGCATTCCGTCTACCAGATCCGAATTATTTTCGGCGCTCTCTTTCTCCTCACTATTATTATCCACGGTCTCCTCGGAATTCTTGGCAACCGTGCTTTCTGTTTCACTAACAGCGGGTTTTACATTATCCAAGTCTTTCGCCTTGAGTTTTTCTATATCTTCTGCAAAATCATTAATTACCTCCTGCGCTTTTTCAATGTCATCATCCCACACTTCACCTCTCATGTCAGACCAGAAATCATATACCTCCGAACGCAAATCAGACCATTCCTCATACACTTCCGAGCGTGAATCCGACCACCATTCATATTCTTCTGAGCGCAAATCAGACCATTCCGTATAGTCCGCATTTTCATATCCGTCTTTTAAAATTCCATCATACAAATCATCATACGCATCATCTAAAATACCATCATAAATCTCGTCGTATATTTCATCTGCCGCATCCTCATAAATATCATCATAAATCGCTTCCAAGTCTGCATATTTATCCTCTTTTAATCTGTCTGATGCAAGAATTACCTTTGCATAGTCAACACTATATTCCCTTAATCGAATACACAGACTTTTTGTTTCAGAATAAAGAGTGTTATAAAAACCTTCTATGGTCTCCACATTGCCTGCATATTTCTCATAAGCATCAATGGCTAAGAGCAATTCTCCATATTCTTCTGTTAATGCTCCAATTGTATCTTCCGTATCAGACGCAACCATTTCCTCCAATTCTTCCAAACTAACATCCATAGCACCAATGCTTATATCAGCTTCTTTATTGGCAGATGTTTCTTGTTTTTTACCCGCACCGGTTTGAAAGTCTGCCTGTTTACTCTCTGCTGGAGCCTTGCTCCCGGCAGATGCAGTCCCACATGCTGTTAGTGAAATCGCCATAATTGTTGCAATTGATACTGACCAAAATCTTTTCATAAAATTATCCTCCTTAATATGTATTTTCTGAAGTACCGCCGTCAGCTCTGACTTTTAACAATTTTCAATCAATTCACATATTTTCAATACCAAATCACTTTTTTTATCCCGCTCCTCCCTCAGTTTTTCTAATCGCATTTGCAGTACAGGCTTAAGGACCTCTCCCGGAGCGTCAATAATCTCCCTGATTTCCTTCAGTGAAAAACCGAAATCCTGATATAATTTTATCTTTCTAATCCGAATGCCGGATTTTTCATCATAGAGCAGATACCCCCGGTCCGTCTTGCCTACAGCGGATACCAGCCCCATTTTCTCATAGCCCTGAACCGCCCGTCTGGACACCTTTTCCGCCTCACAAATTTCTCGCAGTGTCATCTTCATCTCATCGCCCATCCTGTTGCCTCCTTTAGTCTAAAATTGCACGTTGCGTGCAGTCAACTTGTTATTTTCTTGTTCTTTTCAAGCTGACGACATTGGTCTTCTGCAACAGGCCGTGTTTTTTTCGCGAATCAAAAATGTATTGATTCATCATAAAAAAATAGCCCGCGGTATTCCACGAGCTACTTTTGCCAAATAACACTATATTTACTTCTTATTTGATTCCTACCACTTCATATCCTGCCTCGGTAATCACACTTGCCAGCACCTCATCTGTCACCTCGGCACTAAGCTCTACCGTAGCAGTCTTGTTCTCCAGGCTCATCTCCACACAAGCCACACCTTCCACTGCCTCTAAGACCTTCTGTACTCTGCCGGTACAGTGTCCGCACATCATACCCTCTACTGTAATTACTTTTTTCATGTTTGTTCCTCCTTTATTATCCAAAATTTCATTACTTACATCTTCACAAGGCATATCACTTGCCTCATCCCCACATACCTCTTCATTTTTAAACCCACTCCTAAACATCTTCAACCTCAGGGCATTACTTACCACAAAAATACTGCTCATGCTCATAGCCGCTGCGCCAAACATAGGGGTAAGCCGCAGTCCAAACATAGGATACCACAATCCTGCTGCCAATGGAATACCAATGCAATTGTAGAAAAACGCCCAGAACAGATTCTGCTTGATATTACGAATCACCTGACGGCTCAGCTTCATGGCGGTCACCGCATCCCGCAAATCATCCTTCATCAGAACAATATCAGCACTCTCGATAGCCACATCGGTTCCTGCGCCGATAGCCATGCCTACATCTGCCGATACCAGAGCCGGAGCGTCATTGATTCCATCTCCAATCATAGCCACCTTGCGGCCTTCTGCCTGGAGCTTACGAACCTGCTGTTCCTTATCTTGTGGAAGCACCTCCGCTACAACCTCCGACAAACCCAGTCGTTGTCCCACAGCCTCTGCGGTACGCTTATTGTCTCCGGTAAGCATTACCACGCGCACACCCATCTTCTGCCATGCCTTGATAGCCTGACGCGAAGTCTTCTTAATCTCATCCGCCACACTAATGATGCCAAGCAGCTGCTTGTCCGTTGCCAGGAGAAGTGGTGTCTCGCCCTCATCAGCAATACCGTTCAATGCCTCTTTCTGAACATCAGACAATGCGATACCGTTCTCCTCCAGATATGCCTTGTTACCCAGATACAGCTTGGTATCCTCAGGTAAGGAAACCTTCTTGCCCTTAAGACTCTCCGCTGTCACACCTTCAATTCCTCTGCCAAATACTGCTTTAAAATCTTTCACAGCCAAATCAGGACACTTGAAGCTCTCCGCCTCCTTAATCACAGCCTCCGCCAAAGGATGCTCACTCTTCCTTTCAAGGGCTACTGCCAAGGTCAATAGATTCTCTGTAGATAATCCGGGATTATATCCATACACACCCATAACCCGAAGTTTGCCCTCAGTAAGGGTTCCTGTTTTATCCAGCACCACTGTATCCACATCCCGCGCTCTCTGAAGTGCCTCGCCGGACTTAATCAAAATGCCGTTACCTGCGCCTACGCCGGTACCTACCATAATCGCCACCGGTGTGGCCAGCCCCAGCGCACAAGGACAGGAAATTACCAGCACTGCAATGGCTGTAGAAATAGCAAACTCTGTTTCGGCTCCTGCCAAAATCCAACCTATCAAAGTAAGCAGTGCAATCCCCATAACCACAGGTACAAACACCCCTGCTACCTTGTCTGCCAACTGGGCAATGGGCGCCTTACTGCCGGATGCCTCCTCCACCAGACGGATAATCTGGGCAAGTGTAGTATCTTCTCCAACCCGGTCCGCTCTGCACTTCAAAAATCCGGCCTTATTCATAGTGGCGGAAACTACCTTGTCACCTACGGCTTTCTCCACCGGAATACTTTCGCCTGTAATAGCCGCCTCATCTATGGATGAGCTTCCCTCCAGCACTACACCGTCCACCGGCACCAGACTGCCGGGCTTTACCAGAAATACATCTCCCGCCCGTAAGCTTTCTGTGGGAATCTCCTCCTCACTGCCGTCTGCATTCAGCCGAACAGCCATCTTAGGAGATAAATCCATCAGCTTGGTAATGGCCTCACTGGTCTTGCCCTTAGAGCGACTCTCTAAATATTTTCCCACAGTGATTAGTGTCAGAATCATGCCCGCCGACTCAAAATACAAATCATGCGAATAGTGCTCCACCAGCGCCATATCTCCGTGTCCCAGACCATAGGCCATGCGGTACAAGGCAAAAATACCGTAACCCAAGGAAGCAGATGCCCCCACCGCAATCAAGCTGTCCATATTAGGAGACAAGTGAAATAACGTCTTAAATCCCACTGCAAAAAACTTGCGATTCATATACAGAATCGGCAACACTAAAAGAAGCTGTGTCAAGGCAAAAATCACGGCATTCTCATTGCCATGAAACCAGTCCATCATAAAACCGGGCACCGGAATTCCTGTCCACTCATGAATCATATGATACATGGCCACATACATCAAGGGAATCAAAAATCCGATGGAAATACCCAGTCGCCACTTCATGGCCCGACTTTCCTCATTGGCCTGCTTCGCCACGCTGTCTCTATGGGATGTCTGCATACCACAGTCCCCTCCTACACTACAGCTGCGATCCTTGCCGCCACTGTTATTCTCTTTCTCCATCAGGCTTGCACCATATCCGGCTTTTTCCACTTCTGCAATAATATCCTGCACCTGCAAAATGCTTTCATCATAAACCACATCCATGGTACCCGTAAGCAGATTTACCGATGCTTTTTCCACGCCTTCTAATTTATTCACAACCTTCTCCACCCGGGAAGAACAGGCCGAACAGGTCATCCCTGTTACATGATATCTTTCTTTCATTCCTATACCTCTAATAGCTACTATACTTTATTTGTCGACATGCACTCCCTATCGCAGCTTCTTAATTAATTCAAGCGTTTCCTCGATTACTTCCGAATCGCCCTGTTTAATTTTCTCCTGCACACAAGTCTCCATGTGCTCCTTTAAAATCAAATGACCAAAGGACGTAAGGGCACTCTCCACCGCTGCAATCTGTACCAAAATATCGCCGCAGTAACGATTCTCGTCAAGCATCCGCCCGATACCGTTTAATTGCCCTTGCATACGGCTGAGACGGTTCTTCAGATTCTTTAAATCCTCAGGACTGCGGGGCGTTTCCTTGCATTTACATGCACAGCAGCTTTCCACCTCTCCGCTCTCTATATTCTCACAGGTGATACATTTATTTTCTCCCATAGTCTTCACATATCCTTTCCTCATACGCACGCAAATACCCCCCATGGGTATTGGTTCCCATATATAGAATATACCCCCTCGGGGTATCTGTCAAGAAAGAAAAACGCCGACAACACTGCACTCAGCAATATTGTCGGCATCCACCATCTTCCTATTAATCTCTATTTCTCCAGCTTCTCGAACACAAAGTAATCCGCAGCCACACTGCCGCCCTTTGTCTCCTTCTCATTGATGGCAAACAGTCCCACCTTAACGCCTACCCAGCGTCCGGGGGTCGCCTCTACCACCTCGCCTACAGCCTTGAACTGCTCCTCATCTACGCCGGCTTCAAAGGACACGAAATTCTCCTCTCGCACCTTCATACGCAGATACAGCACATCTCCATCCAGTCCCAGTTCCTCAAGACTTCCCAGATTCTTACGAACCTCATCTGCCTTGGTCCAGTTACCGGTGCGCTGCTGCAGATAGAGCTTACCGTCTTCCTTTACCACCGCCAGACCGGTGTAATGTCCACACTGAGATACCATACCTGCCACATCACCGTCCTGCATATCGCCCAAATGAAGACTAGTCGTAATCTGGAACTCCGGTGCGGGCCATTTCTGAATTAACAGATTGGGCACATCACAGAGCTGTAAATCCTTTTCTACAGGCTGGGCATTCAGTTGCAGCAAACCGCCGCCCAAAGTATACCAATCATCCTTGTAATTGGCATTCCACTGCCACTGCAGTCCTAACTTCTCATCCTCAAAGAAGTCACTGTCCTCCGGTGCATCAATGGGACACTCGGCGCCCACATCAGGCTTTTTATACCGAAGCACAGGTTCACCGCAGCCATCCACATCATTTACTCCAATAACAGGCCAGTCATCCTCCCAACGCATGGGCTGCAAATGAATCACTCTTCCTGCATTTCCCACATCCTGGAAGTGTATAAACCAATCCTCTCCGCTGGGCGTATCCACCCATGCACCCTGATGAGGTCCATTTACAGGCGAGTTTCCCTGATGAAGCACAATCTTCTCCTCATATGGGCCATAGATATTCTTCGAACGAAGCACAGTCTGCCAACCGGGCTTTACACCGCCTGCCGGCGCAAATATATAATAATATCCATTTCTCTTGTAAAGTTTGGGACCCTCAATGGTAGGCTGTGTCGCATGACCGTCATAGATAAACTGACCATCATCCAGCACGCCGGAACAATCCGGCTCAATGGGGGACATATAGAGAAAACTCTTAAACCCGATGCGACTTCGTGCAAAGGCAGTCACCATATAAGCCTTACCGTCATCATCCCAGAAAGGACATGGATCTATCCAGCCCACTACCTCTCTGACAAATGCCGGCTCGCTCCACTTACCCCAGGGATCTGTGGTCTTACACATCATAATACCCTCGTCAGGGAAGGGGATAAACGCATAGTAAACGCCTTCATGATAACGGATTGCCGGTGCCCATGTACCACATCCGTGAACGGGCTTTTCATATCTGTCAAAGGGAAGCTTATCAATAATATAATTGATAACCTTCCAATTTACCAAGTCCTTAGAATGGAGCAGCGGAACTGCAGGGCTATTACAAAAACTGGATGCAATCATGAAATAGTCCTCTCCCACTCTGATTGCATCCGGATCTGAATAATCGGTATATAAAATTGGATTTGTAAAAGTCCCGTCTCCCTGATCTGCTATCCACATCTTCTGAATCCTATTCTTCTCCATAGTATCCTCCTGTCATGGAATCAATCTGCATGTTGATGAGGGGGGAGGGGTATGAATGCGACTACACACTCATACCCCGTTTTAGAAACACAAGTAATGAGTTTCCACGAACATAGTATAACATCCCTTGATATATCTTTTCGTGCCATATCTCTTCTTGTTTGTGCCATTTTTTGCAAAAACCTATTGTTTTCCGCATTTTATCGTTGTAAAATAAGATTAATGATGTCAAATTTTGCAATTTACAAGGAGGCTTCCATGAGTATTTTTTATCAGAACAGCGGTGAACGTCTGCGTCTCTACACCTCTCAAAACAATACTTATGCTTCCCATCTGCACAAGCAGGTGGAGTTGATTGTGGTTTTGGAAGGAAGTCTGACTATAACCGCAGACCAGAAGCAATATAAAATGAACAAGCATCAGGGTATCATGGTATTTCCCAACAGATTACACAGCCTGTATACGGATCCTGATATCGGCAGCCATATCCTGCTTTGTATTTTTGAAACTGATTTTTGCCCCCACTATCGCAAATATTTCCAAAGCTATATTCCTGACAAATTCGACTTTAACCTGACCCATCTTTCCCCTCACAGCCGACTGGCAGTTGAACAACTCCATGGCTTAACCGAATGCTTCGAACGGGGAAAACCTATTCCCGCCTATATCAGCAGTCTGGCCGAAGGCTATCTTTCACTTTTGTTGGCTGATTTGTTTACACCATCCTCTGAAAGCTCCTTACATTTGCACCACCAAAAGGGTGGCGAAGACCTGGAGTTGGAGCAGCAGGTATTAATTTATCTGGATGAACATTTCACGGAAGAGCTTTCCTTAGAACTTCTGTCTAAGGAATTTGGCGTCAGCAGATTTCGTCTGTCCAGACTCTTTTCCGACAAGCTCCAGACCGGTTTCCCAAGCTATGTAACTGCCAAGCGTCTGGAGTACGCCCGGGAGCTTTTGTCCACCACAGACCAATCCGTGACCAACATCGCCCTGGATGCCGGATTCGGAAGCTCCCGTAGCTTTTTCAGAGAATTTAAGACCGCATTTCATATGACACCGAACGAGTATCGCAAGCAACATATAAAATAGGCTCACCGGCTTTCACATGATTGGAGGAGGACCTGGTCAGGGGACCCAGCGCCTCCTCATTTTCTATGCTGAGAACCACCTCTGAATCGCCTCCTGCTGCCTCGATAGAAACGGCATCATACTCCAGCATCAAAGCACCTTTTCGCACTACTTCATTCTCCATCACACGACAGCGATACAAACTGCTGCACATCTCGTCCACCTTGCGGCCGGCTTCGATGTGAATCTCTGCTCCAAACTCTGCACACAATACCAACTCCCGACCCATGGGATACAAACGTGTAATTTTTCCGGATACAGGTGCATAAACTTTACCATGATGGGAACGAATATGCACAGTCTTACATCCCTGCTCTTCCACCACTTCATATTCTCCGGTAATCGGACTGCCCACCTCCCAATATTTAGAAAGAGCTTTAACCAATCGTTTTTGCTCCTGCTTTTCTAACAGGCTATCCTTACTCTCGCTCTCCGGTTCCTGAGCCTCCTTAAGCTGCCATCTCATACTTCTTCCTGCCCAGAATCCGGCCATGGAAGACAGCACTGCAACAGCTACCAAAACATATATATCCATACGCATCACCTCTGGACTTACTTTTTGCAATTTTGCACAAAAATATACTTGACATTGCCCCAAAATAAGTGCTATACTTACAATGTATTCTAAATGAAAGTCATTGAACTCACATATTTTTGTAAGTCATTGTCCTTTTGTTTCCATCAAGTGAAGAATGATTTACAAAAATATGTGATTTTTTTGTCCTACGTTTTAGAATCACCAATACTAAAACGGGCACTGCCCAAAAGAAGGAGGTACCACTATGAACAACGGTACAGTTAAATGGTTTAACGCTCAGAAGGGTTATGGTTTCATCACCAACGATGCAACCGGCGAGGAGGTTTTCGTACACTTCTCCGCTATCAATGCTGAGGGATTCAAGTCTCTTGAGGAGAATCAGAAGGTTACTTTTGATACCGAGAGCGATCCTCAGAACAGCAGCAAGGTTCGCGCTACCAACGTTACTGTAGTAGCTTAATTGAACAGTTAAACGAATTTAAAGGACCAACCCGCACGGGTTGGTCTTTTTTTGCTGTGTGTGCATTATAGTTTCTATTGGGGGTGGAATCGTTGTTGATGTATCAAGCGTACAGGCAGGTTGTTTTGAACGATGTACAGGCCTAAGTATTTCTAAGTATCTCCATATATGTGATTATCTTTGCCGCAACCGTCGTAAACGCACCGTCCATGGTGCGGTTACGACTTCTGCGAACATCGTGTTCGCAGATTGCTGGTATTGTAAGGAGATACTAAGAAATACTAAGACCTTCCCAAAAGTTCAAAACAACCTGCCTGTACGCATGATACATTTACAGCGAATTTACATCCCCATGAAACTATAATGCACACACAAAAAATATATTCTTCTGCTAGTCGCCTTATACTACACACACAAAATGATAGGCCATAAGGCCGGGGACTTTTTTATGATATATACCTTCTCTTGTATAATACCCTTTATGAAACGACTTAGTCGGGAAGTCTGCGCATCTCGGTGTAAGCCAGAAGCAGAGGACCAACACCCTTTGCATCGTCTTCTACGATGGGCTCAGACATGTAGTACTCGAAGGTACCGTCTCTTCTGGTGTTGTTTGCAGGACCAAGGCCTGCTACCAGACAGATACCGCCAAGGCTCAGCTTGCCGTCCTTCTCCTTCAGATACATATCGCATACACCGTTAAACGCCTTCAGTGCATACTCTCTGTAGCTCTCAGGCAAGAATCCAAGACGAACACCCTTCAGCATACAATATGCCATGATGGAACTACCACTGGTCTCAAGGTAATTGGGCTCTTCGCCGCCACGTGCAGGCAACTGATACCACAGACCACTCTCATGCTGGAACTTCAACATGGAATCAATCAGGTCAATAAATACCTTCTTCAGATTCTCATACTCATCCTTCCACTCTTCACCGGGTTCGCACTTACTCAGTGTATCCAGCAGTGCCATGGAATACCAACCCAAAGCTCTCAACCAGAAGTTCTGGGAAAGTCCGGTTTCCTTATCACACCAGAAAATGGACTTAGATGCATCATAACCATGATAGTACAAACCTGTCTTCTCATCACGAATATACTTTACAACATTTGCAAACTGACTGAAGATATCGCCATAATTCTTCTTATCGTTGAACTTAGTCTCATACTCCATGTAGAAAGGCTGGCCCATGTACATACCATCCAACCATACCTGATTGGGATAAATCTTCTTGTGCCAGAAGTTGCCTTCCTCTGTACGAGGCTGGGTCTGTACCTGACTGTAAATCAAGTCAATGGCTTTTCTGTATTTTTCTTTACCATTGAGCTCATACAGTGCAAACAAGGTCTTTCCTGCGTTTACATTATCAATATTGTACTCATCAACGGAATAACCCTTGATGGAGCCATCTTCCATAACGCGGTGATTGATATATGCATCTGCAAACTCATAATACTTCTTCTCATCAGTTGCATTATAAATCTCAAGCAATGCAAGAATCATACAACCATCAATGTAATTCCAACCGGACGCCTTACCTTGACGTGCCGCCTCAATATTCCATGCAGGAATGTCCAAAGTACTCTTCTCAATTAATTCATCAATATACTTCTCGAAAATAGGCATTTGCATAGGGGGTTCCTCCGTGATCCTGTGATTTCGTAAATCTTAGGATTATTTTACACGATTTTGCACAATTAGTCAACGCAAGAATACTGTATTTTCATAAAATTCAACAAAAATTACAGTATTTTCTACAATTATACTGCAGAAATTGACGCAATTCCAAGAATCACACATACAAAATACAAAACAAGTAAATGTACCGGATAAAATCCATAAAAGAACCATTTGCAGGAAAAACCTTTTCTGCCTTTGTAGAAAGCTAGTAGAATAAATGCCGGCAATGCCGCCCACTCTCCCAGCAAAAACAAAAACATCACATATCCTGCAATCAGCTCATACAACCGGTTCTTACGAAGCAGATACATACCAATTATACAGATTACGCCCTTCCAGTCATAATCTGTCTGCAAAATGGCAGCTAACACCATGGCAAACACCATAATCACTGCATTCGTAGCTCCCTGCGCACGGACATTTTCTATTTTTGCCTCCACCTTCTCCATGGCCATCATCGCTGCCAGCGCTATCGTCAATGTAAAAAACACATTCTGATATCCGAATTCCAACACCTTGCCTGTTAATGCCAGATCAAAGGGAATCTCACTTATCAGCGCAAAACTCATCATTCTGAGCAAATATTTGCCCTTATTTCGAGTCTTCTCCAATCCCTCCACAAGCATAAAACAATAAATAGGAAACGCAATGCGGCCTATCTGGCGCATTGCGTAATAAACCGTATACAGACTCCAATCACCGGTAGCCAAAAAATGTCTCACCATAATGGTTGCAGCAATATGGTCAATCAGCATGGTAATTACTGCTACCATCTTCAATACGCTGCCGCTAATTCCGGATTCTGTTCTTACAACTTCAGTTGTCATTCAATTACCCTACCTTATATCCGGTTCCCCACACTACCTTCAGATAACGGGGATCCTTAGGATTATACTCTATTTTCTCGCGAATATGTCGGATATGTACAGCGATGGTATTGTCCGCACCAATGGCCTGCATCTGCCAAATAGATTCATAAATTCGCTCCACAGAAAGCACTCTTCCGCGCTCTTGAACCAACAATTTCAAAATCTTGTACTCTATGGGCGTCAGCTTTACTTCTCTGCCGTCCACCGTAACTCTTCTGCATGAATCATTCAGCACCAAGCCATCAATTTTATAAATACCGTCAATATTTGTACGCATTTTTACCAGCTGTCCATACCGTCTAAGCTGACATTTCACTCTGGCAAGCAGCTCCAACGGATTGCAGTCTGCCACTACATAATCATCTGCACCGGCATTCAATGCCATAATTTTGGCCGCTTCTTCCTTTTGAGCAGACACCACGATAATAGGCATGGTGCTGACCTTTCTCAAACGTGCAATCAAATCCACACCGTGCTGCCAATCCTTGCCATCAAGCTCCACATCTATCAGTATAAGCCTTGTGGGCATCTCTTTCAACCGCAAAAATAAATCTTTCTCAGAGCCGGCAATTACAAGCTCCATATCTTCTCCTGCAAAAAGAGGCCTAAGCCTTCTGGAAATCCCCGTATTGTCGTTGTAAATCACTATATTTTTATCCATCATCTTCATCCTCATCTGCCTGTCAACATGTTCTAATAACCTATCCCACCCTACTACAGCTTTAGTCTAACAAAGTGCTGCATACTTTTTGCAAAGTAATTCTTAAGATTTTATAAACTAGTATTTCCTATAAAGGAACAAAGAGTCCGCTTGCGGACTCTCGCGCCGAGCGCGGTCGCGAAAGCGACATTTACCTTGTACGCGCGAGTGCGCATCCTCACGGAGTGTTTTTGCTTTATAGGAAAGCCTTTCACACTTTAGTGTGACAAGGTCTTTCCTATAAAGTAAAAATACCCTTCAAAATATTAGACGATTTTGAAGGGTAAAATGTTTCATCTTTAATTTAATTTTTAGAAAAAAACTTCCATCAGAGTCAAACCTTTGGCCGGAACAAGGGGACCTGCTGTTTCCCTGTTTTGCGCTTCAATAATAGCCGGAATATCCTCAGGCCTTCGCTCTCCTTTGCCAACCTGCAGAAGGGTGCCCATCAGAATCCGAATCATATGATGCAAAAATCCGCTTCCTTTAAACGAAAACGTCAGTAAATCTCCCTCTTTTATTATCCGAATCTCGTCAATCCGGCGCACCGTGGATTTCTTGCTCTTTTTAGCCGAAGTAAAGCTTTTAAAATCATGTTCTCCGCAAAGATATGCCGCCGCCCGTTCCATAGCCGCCACATCCAGCTTTTCCGGCACCTCCAGCGCATATTTTCTTCGGAACACATCCGGAATATCACTGTTAATTATCTGATATTCATAATACTTGCCGCATGCATTTAATCGGCTGTGAAACCGTGGTGCCGCCTCTGTAAGCGCAACTACTGCAATATCCTCCGGCAGGTATTGGTTGATATAGGTCAGCATCTCCTCTATAGGCATCTCACTGTTTGTGTGAAAATTTGCTACCTGACCCTTTGCATGAACTCCGGCGTCCGTCCGCCCGCTCCCATGAATCTCAATGGTTTCTTCACACATTCGACTTAAAAGCTTTTCCAGTTTGCCCTGTATGGTATTGTCGGTTGAAACCTGTCTTTGCCAGCCCTGATACCGGGTGCCTTCATACTGAAGCAACATCCTGATATTGCGCATAGGTACCTCCTATTTCTTTTCCTTTTTGATGCCGGCCTCTTCCAGGTCCTTCGCATCCAGCTTTCTAAAACGGTTCAATCCGTTTACCAGAATCAAAACACTGTTTCTGGTGGTTTCAAAAGCACCTTCCTTGTACATGGTATAAGCGATCAGTCCCAAGGGTACTGCCACAATCATACCTACCACACCGCCCAGCTTGTAGCCTATGTAAAGTAAAAACAGTGTGGGTATCGGTGCCACACCGATGGAATCTCCAACAATTTTCGGCTGAATCAACTGACGCACCAGCTGTCCTACACCCCAGATAATCAAAAGTCCAATGGCCATCTGATAGTCTGCACTGAGTATTTTGATAATAGCCCAGGGTACCAGAACGGTTCCTGTTCCAAAGAACGGAATAATATCCAAAAAAGCAATCAGTAATGCAATCAACAGCACATAATCCACTCGTAAAATACTTAAGCCGATTACCAAAAGCAGGTACATCCAGATTTCTATACGAAGCTGGGCCTTCACATAACCGCCCACGGCTTTCACAAAACTCTTTCGGATAATCAGGAAATTTTTCAATACCGACTTGGGCATTACTTTATAGAACCATGACACAATCTGCTCTCTTTCCGCCACAAACAAGTAGGAAGATAACAGAGCCATTATAATTCCGATAATAATGGCAGGAACCTGCTTGGCAAAATTGCCAACAGCCTCAATGGTGGGCGTACTTGCACTGCTTACCAGACTTCCTAGCATTTCGCCCACATTGCCGGTTACACCGTCCAAGGCTTCTCTTACCGACTTTGGAAATCTGCTGTAAATCACATTAAAATTCCTGGAAATATCTTCAAAATCCGCCTTTACATTTTCCCACATACGAGGCAAATCGTTTACCAGGCCTACAACCTCCTCCACCAGCTTCGCACCGGCCAGATACAAACCCAAAACCACAAGGCCGATTACCAGAATAATTACCACTGCACTTCCGGCCTTACGCTTTATTTTTAATTTATCCTCAAAAAAATGCACAAGCGGGCCGGCAATCAATGCGATTACCCAGCCCGCTACAAAAGGCGCAAAAAAGATCAGCAGTTTGGGTACCAGAAAGATTACCAGCAAAAAAATAATTAGTGCTAATGCCAGGTTAATCAGTGCTTTCAAGTACTTCTTCATTGGCTGCCTCCAATATACCATCTAAAAGCTCGTAGATTTCCTCCCGCCCCTGCTTGGTTGTGGCGGAAAAAGGAATTACAATTGTATCCTTACCTGTCTGCAGTTTGGTGCGGATCATTTTAATATGCTTCTGCACCTGACTGCGATTAATCTTATCCAGCTTGGTTGCAATAATGATGGGCTGATAGCCATGACGCTTAATCCAGTCGTACATAATCACATCATTATTGCCCGGTTCGTGTCTGATGTCAATCAACAGAAACACGTAGCGCAGCTGCTTGGATTTATGCAGGTAATCTTCAATCATTTTGCCCCACTGTGCCTTCACCTTCTCATTGGCCTTGGCATAACCGTAGCCGGGCAAATCCACGAAATAAATCTCATTATTGATGTTGTAATAGTTAATGGTCTGTGTCTTACCGGGCTGGGAACTGGTTCTTGCCAATGATTTACGGTTCATAAGCGCATTAATCAGGGAAGACTTGCCCACGTTACTCTTACCCGCGAACGCCACCTCAGGGTGAACGTTTTCGGGCAATTTACTGGTAATTCCACATACCGTTTCCAAACTTACATTTTTGATAATCATGCGGGTTCCTTGTGGATGGTAAGAGGTGCTCCTCCCTCCACAGCCTCCTTTGTAATCACACATGCTTCGATGCTCTCATCAGAGGGAATCTCATACATGGTATCCATCATTACACTTTCCATAATGGCGCGAAGTCCTCTTGCACCGGTCTTTCTCTCGAAGGCCTGGTCTGCAATGGCTTCGATGGCATCCTGCTCAAAGGTCAGTTCCACATCATCCATATCGAAAAGCTTCTGATACTGCTTAATCAGCGCATTCTTGGGCTCCTTCAGGATACGCACAAGCGCATCTCTATCCAGACCCTCCAAGGATACACAAATAGGCACACGGCCTACAAACTCGGGAATCAGTCCGAATTTCACCAGATCCTGAGCCGTAACCTCCTGCAAAAGCGCACTTGCCTCTTTGGTGGACTTGACAGTAATCTCTGTATTAAAACCGATAGACTTTCTGTCCAGACGGGTCTCAATAATCTTGTCAAGACCGTCAAATGCACCACCACAGATAAAGAGGATGTTAGAAGTATCCACCTGAATCAACTCCTGATGGGGATGCTTTCTTCCACCCTGAGGCGGTACGCTTGCCACAGTACCCTCAATAATCTTAAGAAGCGCCTGCTGAACGCCCTCACCGGATACATCTCTGGTAATGGAAACATTCTCGCCCTTCTTGGTAATCTTATCGATCTCATCAATGTAAATAATACCGTACTGTGCACGCTCTACATCATAATCTGCCGCCTGCAGAAGCTTTAACAGAATATTCTCAACGTCCTCACCTACATAGCCGGCCTCGGTCAATGTAGTGGCATCTGCAATTGCAAAGGGAACATTGATAATCTTAGCCAGAGTCTGCGCCAGATAGGTCTTACCGGAACCGGTGGGACCTACCATGATAATATTACTCTTCTGAAGCTCCACATCATCCAGATCCTTAGGTGCCGTCACTCTCTTGTAGTGGTTGTAAACAGCTACGGAAAGCGCCTTCTTAGCGGCTTCCTGACCGATGACATACTCATCCAGAAATCCTTTGATTTCACGGGGCTTTAACACATTAATCTCTGTGTGTTGGGTCTCCTCATAATCCTCATCCTCAAGCTCGTCCTCAAGAATATCTGCACAAATATCAACACATTCATCGCAGATATATACACCGCCGGGTCCGGCAATCAGCTTGCGAACCTGCCCCTGAGTCTTGTTGCAAAAGGAACATCTGATACTATTGTCAGCATTTTTTCCTGCCATAATTTAACTCCTAATAAATATTATTCCTGAGATGCATGAGAGCTGATTACCTTATCAATCAGACCGTACTCACATGCTTCTGTAGCACTCTTCCAATTATCTCTCTCAGTGTCTGCACAAATGGTCTCGTAGTCTCTGCCGGTATTTTCAGCCAGCATACGGTTCAACTTTTCTCTGGTGCGCAAAATATGCTTTGCTGCAATCTCAATCTCCGTTGCCTGACCCTGTGTGCCACCCAAAGGCTGATGAATCATAATTTCCGCATTGGGAAGTGCATAGCGCTTACCCTTTGCACCACCTGCCAAAAGAAACGCACCCATACTTGCAGCCATACCGATACATACGGTAGAAACATCACACTTAATATAATTCATGGTATCATAAATAGCCATACCTGCTGTTACACTACCGCCGGGACTGTTGATATACAAATGAATGTCCTTCTCAGGATCCTCTGCCTCAAGAAACAAAAGCTGCGCTACTACAATACTGGCAGTGTGCTCGTTTACCTCTTCACCCAGGAAGATAATTCTATCCTTTAAAAGTCTGGAATAAATGTCATATGTCCGCTCGCCCTTGCTGGTCTGCTCAACGACGTAAGGTACTAAACTCATATATTTTCCTCCTCTATTTATAGAAATGCCTGATACAAGCATTCCCAATTTTTCTTCCTTTACCATCTTATCCCATCAGATTTTATTTTTCAATGGGACATCCCGAATTTAATAAAAAGTTAATTCATATACACGAAAAGTTGTACCTGATACATTCAGGTACAACCATCGTTTTCGAAACTTTTATCCTTTGTAAATCAGATTACTCTTCAGTAGCCTCTGCTGCCTCAGCCTTCTTTGCTCTGGACTTGGTAGCCTTAGCTTCCTTTGCATTCTCAACTACAAGCTGAACTGCCTTCTTGATGCAGATATCTTCCTTCACCTGCTTAGCACCGTTCTCGCCCAGAAGCTCTTTAATCTTGTCTTCCTCCATCTGATAAGCCTCAGCCATGAGCTTAACTTCCTCAGCGAAGTCATCCTCAGTAGCCTCAATCTTCTCAGCTGCAGCAACTGCCTCAAGAACCAGACGGGACTGGATTCTCTTCAGTGCCTGGGGCTTAACCTGCTCAATCAACATTGCAGGAGTAGCACCGGTGAACTGCATGTACTGCTCCATGGAAAGACCCTGGGACTGAATTCTCTGTGCGAACTCCTCAACCATCTGTCTCTGCTGAGTCTACAGCATAGCATCGGGAATCTCCATCTTTGCATCTGCGATAATTGCATCGATAACTGCATCTTCCTTAGCATCCTTAGCTGCGGAAAGCTTTCTCTCAGCAATGTTCTTCTTTACATCTTCTCTATACTCAGCCATGGTATCAAACTCAGATACCTCGCTTGCAAACTCGTCATCCAACTCAGGAAGAATCTTCTCTTTAATCTCCTTAACAGTGCACTTAAATACTGCGGGCTTGCCGGCAAGCTCCTCTGCCTGATAATCCTCAGGGAAGGTAACGTTTACATCTACTTCCTTATTAAGCTCTGCACCAATCAATGCCTCCTCGAAGCCGGGAATAAACTGACCGGAACCGATGGTCAAAGGATAGTTCTCACCCTTGCCACCCTCAAATGCAACGCCGTCTACAAAACCTTCAAAGTCAATAACGGTCATATCGCCGTCCTTAACAGCTCTGTCCTCTACATTAACGGTACGAGCATTGGACTCCTGCTCTCTTGCGATTGCAGCGTCAATTTCCTCTTCACTTACGCTCAGATCCATTGCCTCAACCTTCACACCCTTGTACTTACCAAGAGTAACCTCAGGCTTCAATGCAACCTCTGCGGTGAAGATGAAAGGCTTACCTGCCTCAATCTGTACCACGTCAACCTTGGGAGCGGATACGATATCCTCAGTACACTCCTCAAGAGCCTTCTCATATGCTTCAGGAATCAGCTCATTTGCTGCATCCTCATAAAATACTTCCTTACCGTACATCTGCTCAATCATCTTGCGGGGTGCTTTACCCTTACGGAATCCGGGAATACTGATTCTGTTCTTATTCTTGTGATATGCGGTCTCAATCGCCTTATCAAGCTCCTCAGCGGGAACTTCGATGGTCAGCTTCGCCATACCGTTGTCCAGTTTTTCTACCTGTAAACTCATTGTTTTATTTCCTCCTTATACCTATGCCGGTTCTATATCATTTATCAGCATTTTCACTTACGTAATGCCGGACATAGTCACAGTCATTTTGAAATTATATCAAACTTCCGATTCATTTGCAAGTGTCACAAATCAAAAATTCCCATAAAATACGGTTTTTCGGCCCTCAACTTATGGTTCACAAGCTGCAACATGACTTGCAATCAATAAAATTCTTCCTCTTTGACGGCTATAAATGTAGGAAGCCACCTGCTGTTGCGTCTCCTCATCCAGTCCCGCATAAGGCTCGTCCAGTATCACACAATCCGAATCCGCCTCCATAGCACGCACAACAGCCACTCTTCTCCGCATGCCTCCGGAAAGCTGACTACAGGGCTTATAAAGTGCATCCTCCGGCAAAAGTTCCCTAAGAGCTGCCTCACCATCACAATCTGCCACAAGCTCCACATTGCGCACTGCACTGTACTCCTCACAGAGTCTGTCCTCCTGAAAAGCATAACTGTATCGGATTTTATCCTTTTCCACTACGCCACTGTCCGGTTGTTCCAGACCACATAACAATCGGAACAATGTGGTTTTACCGCTTCCGGAAGGCGTAGTAAAATAATACACCTTATTTGCTTCATAGCATGCATCCCAATCACGGATAACCTGCAAATCACCATAGGATTTCCACAGCCCTTTGCAGATAATCTTAAATGTCGTATCTGCAACAGGTTCTCCCGCAAGCTTTCGGGCTCCACAGCCTACCGGCTGCCAATCCATAAATAATCCGACCAGCGCCATAAACAGCTTCTCAAAGCCCAGGCTTAGCAAAATTACCACAACCGTCCAGGCAAAAAGACCGGGCGTGTCCAAATATATTTTGGACATGTACAGCCTTTCACCGATGGAATAGTCCGGTGTACCGATAATCTCTGCCGCCACGCCGGATTTCCAGCACATTCCGAGAGCCAGCCTCAACCCACTTTCCAGAAAAGGACGCAGTGCCGGCCTGTAAATATAAAAGAACCTTTTGGTGCCACCCATTCCAAAAACTGCTGCCATCTCCAAAAGCCTGCTATCTGCATTTTGTAAACCTTTGAGCACATTGATATAGATAATCGGCAATACAATCAAAAAACAGATTGCCACGGCCAACATGGGCGAACCCCACCATATCAGTAAAAGCACCACAAAAGATGCCACCGGAATCGCCCGAAGCAGGGAAATCATGGGGGCCAGAAGCTCCTCTACCCACTTCGTCTTAGCTGCCAAAAATGCCAGCGCACATGCAGTGACAAAGCCCAACAGAAATCCGGCTGCAATCCGCACAAGGGAACCTGCCACCGTCAGCCAGAAATCTCCGGTTAGGACCAGACTGCCAAGCATCACAATGGTCTCCACCGGCGATGCTAAAAGAATTTTATTATTCACCCACAAAGCCAGAAGCTGCCATACCAGCAACCAAAACAAAATAATCAATGATTTTTTCTTCATTCGTTAAACTCCCGCTGAACCTAGGGCACGTAATAAAATTCATCTCCGGGAAGCGCGCCTCCTACAGCCTCAGGATTCTGCTCATACAAAACCTGTAGATATCCGCTGACTGCAGTCTTCATCTCCCCACCGATAATACAAGTAATATTGCAGTTCGGTATTGCCTTCTGTGCAATGGGCTCCTTGGCAACAATACCCGCTTCTACAGCATAGGTTGCTCCTGTTGCGGGATCATCATTAATCGCCTTGGCACTGGCTGCATGCTCCTCAAGAAAGGCCTGCACTGCTGCTTCATTCTCCTCAAGCACAGCGTTACGCACCACAGTGACACCGGTCACCATACCGTTACCCTGCACCTTATTCCACTCCTCATTCATATCAAGCACTACCTTCAATGCTTCATTCTGAGCACATGCCGCTGTAACGAAGGGCTGGGGCAAAAGTCCGATTGCATCCGGATTCTCTGCAAGAACAGCTGCAACCTCCGTAGCCTCAGACTTGTATTCCAATACACAGTCACCCTCTGCAAATCCATTTTGCGCTAATACATACTGAAGTACATAATCGGGCGTAGTACCTTTACCGGTCAGATAAATGGTCTTGCCCTTCAAATCCTCTACGCCTGCAAGCTCACTGCCGGACACCATATAAAGTACACCCAGCGTATTAACATCAATTACACTGATAGCCCCTTCAGACTTAGCATAAAGCACACTTGCCACATTGGCAGGCACCAGTGCAATATCAAGCTCCCCCTTTAACATCAGGGGCAAGAGTTCATCTGCTCCTGTCGCCATGGTAAATTCGTAATCGATTCCACTCTCATTTATGGACTCATCATTCATCAAATACAAAAGACCCATGGAGGTAGGGCCCTTCATAGAGCCTACCCGCAAGCTGGTACCGGCTACAGTGTTTGATGCACAGCCTGAAAGCATCAAACATGCGGCAGCCGCCATTAACAGACAATTTCGGAACATTTTTTTCAGTTTCATCTTTACATTCTCCTTTATGAATCACTTGTTATGTTTTTGCCCCGTTTCATACCCACAAACACCGCCAACGTAACAGGGAACAGGAACATTCCCAAAAATCCCAAAAACTTCAAACCAAGATACATAAAAATCAAGGTTGCCAGCGGATGAAGACCAATTTGCTCCCCTACCAACTTGGGTTCTACGGTATTTCTGATAAACGTAATTATCAGGTACAAAATCAGCATTCCTATGGCCATCGGAATATTTCTCATAATAACCAAGATGACTGCCCAAGGAAGAAGTATGCCACCAACACCCAGAATGGGCAAAATATCGAATATAGCCACCAAAAGCGCAATCAACGGTGCGTACGGAATACCAAACAGCGTAAAGCCAATCGTCAACTCTGCATATGTAAGTAAAAACAGCAGTGAATAAGACTTCAAATAAATAAAAATTGTATTTTTAAAATATCTGGCAAGATTCATAACCGCACTTTCTTTACCTGCAGGGATACAATCAATAAAAAATACCAGAATCTTGTTGTAATCAATCATACAGAAAAACGTGGAAATAATCATAATTACCAGCTTAATAATAAATGCCGGAATTTCAGACAAACTTCCCGAAATAAGCTTAATTGCATTAACCGAGAAGGTCTTTATATATTCTCCGATGTTATTCACATACTCATGGGATATGCCAATTATCTCATCTGCCACCTGCTCATCCATGGATGCAAGTGTCTGTTCAGCTAAATCCAATACAGTATTCAAAGCCGGAACAATATCATTCTGATAAATTGACGGAATAGAAAACAAAAAATCAGATATGGTATGATATACCTTAACGCCTACAACACCCAATATCGAGAAAACAATTGCGTAAAAAACAACACAGGTAACAATTGATATGATTCTATTTTTTGTTTCGGAAGCTCCATATAATCTTTTAACCGGAATACGAATCAGGCTCGATATAACAAATGCAATAATAAAAGGGATAAGCACCGGCAAAACAAACTTGCAGACTGCCCATACCACCAAAAATATAAGTCCGTAAAAAACAATATTAACAATAAAGGTTCTCTTTTTTTCCATACTTAACTAGATCTCCCCACTTGAATTGCTTTACAATATCAAAATCAACATGAAAAACTTACCAACTAAATTTGCTCATAAAATTTAACGTCCCGCTAATACTAACACCAAGATGAACGACGAAGTTCGTGGTTTGTCTTAAAAATAAAAAGCAAAAAACAAAAATGTATTTCGGAGGTGAAACAAAATGGCAAGTAGAAGTAATAGAGTAGAAGTTCCTGAGGCAAAGGCTGCTATGGATCGTTTCAAGACTGAGGTTGCATCTGAGCTTGGCGTAAACTTGAAGGAGGGTTACAACGGTGACCTTACCTCTAAGGAGGCTGGTTCCATCGGTGGTGAGATGGTTCGTCGTATGATCAAGAAGCAGGAAGAGAGCATGAAATAAAACGGCTCCCCGCCAAAATAGGAAACTCAATCAATGAGCATCCTATAACTTCAAAACAGCAGGCAGGTTGTTAATCAACCTGCCTGTTTTTGCTATATTTGCCACGCTCTGCCCTCCTGTCCGGAGACCACAGTCTTATTCGCCAAATACCGCCTTATAGTCTGCTTGGAACTTACTAATACCGGCATCAGTCAATGGATGCTTGGTCATCTGCTCAATTACCGCATAGGGAACAGTTGCAATATCTGCACCTGCCAATGCACAATCTGTCACGTGAATAGGATTACGGACACTTGCTGCAATAATCTGGGTATCCAGATCTGTTACTGCAAAAATGTCAGAAATTTCGCGAATCAAGTCCACGCCTCTGCAGCTAATATCGTCCAAACGTCCCAGAAATGGAGATACATAGGTTGCACCTGCACGAGCTGCCAAAAGTGCCTGGTTTGCAGAGAAAATCAAAGTCACATTGGTCTTAATACCCTCGGAAGAAAGTACCTTGCATGCTTTTAGACCTTCTACAGTCATAGGAATCTTTACTACCATATTGGGATGAATTCTTGCAATGGCACGGCCTTCTGCAATCATTCCTTCTGCATCCACGGTGGTAGCCTTTACCTCACCGCTGATGGGTCCGTCTACGATGGAAGCAATTTCTGCAATAACCTCCTCAAATACTCGTCCTTCCTTGGCAATCAGAGAGGGATTCGTGGTCACACCACAGATTACTCCCATATCATTTGCCTTTTTAATGTCCTCTACCTTTGCGGTATCAATGAAAAAACGCATAGTTTTCCCCCCTTATATATTTTTTATTGTGGGCACCTAAAGTGCCCACACAAAGGCATCTAAATTACTCTTCTTCCAGAAGTTTCTCCACCTTTATCGCACATACTTTATATTCAGGTATACGTGCATATTTGTCAAGAGCTGCGTTTGTTAAAACATTTGCATTTCCGTCAGGGAAGTGGAAAGGCATCCATGTCTCTTTAGGAGATACCTTCTCGCCTACTCTTGCGGTGGAAATAATGCTGCCTCGTCTGGAAGATACTCTTACCTTCTCACCGTTTTCAATACCAAGCCTTGCAGCGTCCTCGACGTTCATCTCGATGAAGGAAGAACCTTCTCTCTCCATGAGTCCGGGCGTCTTACCGGTCATCGCTCTGGTATTGTAGTGATACAGAATACGTCCGGTCATCATAATCAGAGGATACTCTTCGTCGGGAAGCTCCGCACTGGGTACATACTCTGCAGGATAGAACCAACCAAGTCCTCTGGAGAACTGGCCCACATGTAAAATAGGTGTACCGGGATGCTGCTTGTCAGGACAAGGCCACTGAATAGACTCACCCTTATCCAGTCTTCTATGACTGATACCGCCAAAAATAGGGGTTACGGAAGCAATTTCATCCATAATCTCCTCGGCAGTCAACTGAGGCTGAGGATACCCCATTCTGTTCATCAGATCAATAAAGATATCGGTATCCAGACGCTGCTCGCCCTCAAGCTCTACAGCCTTTCTGACTCTCTGTACACGTCTCTCGGTATTGCTGAAAGTACCTTCCTTCTCAGCATAACTGGTACCGGGCAGCACTACGTCTGCATACTGGGCAGTCTCTGTCATAAACAAATCAGATACTACAAAGAAGTCCAAGCTCTCTAATGCCTTCTTGATATGGTTCAGGTCTGCATCGGTTACCACAGGGTTCTCACCAAAGATGAACAGACCGCGAATCTCCTTGCGGATGGCTGCACCGAACACATCTGTTGCATGCATACCGGGCTTGTTACTAAGCTTCACGCCCCATGCTCTCTCAAACTTTGCAACCACCTCAGGATTGGTTACCTTCTGGTAGCCGGGGAAGTCGCCGGGCAACGCACCCATGTCACAAGCACCCTGTACATTATTCTGTCCACGCAAAGGATTCACACCACAGCCAGAACGTCCAAGCTTACCCACCAGCATTGCCATGTTAGACATGGACATAACACCTTCGGTACCGGTGGAATGCTCCGTTACACCCAAACAGTAAATAATGGGCGCCTTCTTAGCACTTGCATACATCAAAGCTGCCTCTCTCAAGTGGTCTGGATCGATATGACAAATCTCAGCAACCTTCTCAGGTGTATAATCCTTAACAATTTCTTTCAGTTCTTCAAAGCCCTCAGTTCTGGTCTTAATGAACTCCTCATTAGCCAGACCTTCGTTGATGATTACATTCATCATACCGTTGGCAAATGCCACATTGGTACCGGGCTTTAATTTCAAATGAATATCTGCACTCTTAGACAGACCGATATCTCTGGGGTCAACCACAATCAGTCTGGTGCCGCGCTCAACCGCCTGACGAATCTGCATACCGATTACAGGATGTGCTTCCTCAGGATTGGAACCAACCAGCATGATTACATCAACATCATTGGTAATGTCAGCGATGGGGTTGGTCATTGCACCGGAACCAAGGGTCATAGCCAGACCCGCAACGGTTGCAGAGTGACATACTCTCGCACAGTTATCTACATTGTTGGTACCGAATGCACAACGCACCATCTTCTGGAGCATGTAGCAGTCCTCATTAGGAGAACGGGAACATGCAAAACCTGCCAATGAATCGGAACCGTACTCTTTCTTAATCTCTTTGAATTTAGCAGCAATCAGATCCAACGCCTCATCCCAGCTTGCTCTCTCGAACTCACCGGTCTGGCGATTCTTGATGAGAGGGTATTTGAGTCTCTCGGGAGAATGCACGAAGTTGAAGGAACCGAATCTGCCCTTTACGCACAAAAGATTTTTGTTGGAAGGGCCGTTTGCAGGCTCCACATCCACAATCTCACCGTCCTTAACCACCAGATAATACTGACATCCGGTTGCACAGTGAGGACAGGTGGTAAGCACCTTATTTACTTTACCAATCTGATATTTCTTACGGTTCTTGGCAACCAATGCACCGGTGGGACACACGCTTGCACAGGTACCGCAGGATTCACAGTCCGTAGCCTTCCAATCAGGACCAAAGGGTGCATCAATCAAGGTTCTGGTACCGATTTTGCCATTATGCAAAACACCATTGCCTGCCAGCTTGTTACATGCACTTACACATCTCTGACAGTTGATACAAAGCTCAGGATAATAGGTCAGGAAAGGATTCTCCTTCTTGGCCTGGGAGTGAACCACTTCACCCTCATAACAGGACTTGGTAATCTCATACTCATTGGACAGATCCTGAAGACGACAGTCACCGGACTTGCCGCAAGAGAAACATCTTACATCATGATTGGCCAGAATCAGATTCAGCATCTGCTTTCTGCTCTTTACAACCTTTTCGGATTTGGTCTGAATCACCATACCTTCTTTTACTTTGGTATTACAAGAGGTTACAAGATTATTCTTGCCCTCCACCTCAACTACACACATCTTGCAGGCGCCAATCTCATTGACCTCCTTCAGATAGCACAGTGTAGGAATCTTAATATCCGCGCTCTGAGCAGCCTCCAGAATAGTGAGGGACTCGTCCACGGAAACTGTTACGCCGTCAATTGTAAGGTTTACCATAGCCATTATACCCTACCTCCTTCCACTACTCCGCAGCCAAAATGGTCACATCTTAAGCACTTGCCGCACTCCTGCATTGCCTCATCATAAGACATGCCGTTCTCAATAGGCTCAAAATTCGTCTTTCTCTCTCTTGCAGAGCGGTCTGTAAGATGCACTCTACCGTAGTGATTTCTGTTATTCTCCTTAGGTTCCGGAATACTGATATCCTCCAGATATTTATGGTGATATCCCAGATATTCATCTATGTTCAGTGCTGCAATCTTACCGGCACCGATAGCCTTGATAACCGTAGCAGGACCAAATACACAGTCTCCGCCTGCAAAAATCTTATCATAGCTCTTCAGCTTAGTGGTGTCTTCCGTCTCAAAGGTCTTTCTGCGGGGATTTACATCATACTCTGCAAAAGGCTCAGAAACGATATCCTGACCGATTGCCATCAGTACCACCTCACAGGGAACCTCAATCTCCTCTTTATTCGCATCGATGGCAGAAGGTTTACCCTGTCTGTCATACAGATTAATCATCTGGGGCTGTGCTACAAATGCACATACATTGCCATTCTCGTCAGCCTTGATACGCACAGGAGAATTCAAAGTCAAAAGCTCAACACCTTCTTCAATAGCACCCTGAATCTCAGTAGGAAGTGCAGTCATATCCACCTGTCTTCTACGGTAAATTACGGTTACTTCCTTGGCATTACATCTGATAGCGGAACGTGCACAGTCCATGGCAACGTTACCTCCGCCAACAACTACTACGCGTTTGCCGGTGTAATCAGGTAAATTACCCTTGCCGATTTCACCCAGCATATCCACTGCAGAATATACGCCATTACTGTCAACACCATCAACACGTACAGATTTACCAACCTGAGCACCGATTGCAATATAAATTGCATTGTACTCTTCTGAAAGCTGCTCCATGGTAATATCCTTGCCGATAGCCGTATTTAAACGCACCTCAATATTACCGGTGGAAAGGATTGCATTGATATCCTCATCCAGACGGTCTTTAGGTAATCTATAGTTGGGAATACCATAACGAAGCATACCGCCCAACTTTTCTCTCTCTTCAAATACCACAACCTTGTGGCCCATCAGAGACAGATAGTATGCAGTGGTTAAACCGGAAGGACCGCCGCCTACGATGGCAACTTTCTTACCGGTGGAAACATTACACGCAGGCACCTTTACCTGATCTGCAGCAATCTGGTCAACTGCAAATTTCTTAAGGCCTCTGATATTTACAGGGCTGTCAATCAAATCTCTTCTGCACTTCTCCTCACAGGGGTGCTCACAGATAAACGCACATGCTGTAGGAAAAGGATTGTCATGTCTGATTAAGTTAATAGCATCAGCATATCTGTGCTCACCAATCAGTGCAATATACCCGGGGATGTCCACATTGGCAGGGCAATAGGAAATACAAGGCACCTTCTGACCGATTTCCGCCTGACATCTGTGATCCTGGATATGACTCATATATTCGTCTCTAAACAATTCAACACTCTGAAGTACAATGTTGGCTGCCTCATATCCGATAGCACAATCCGCCGTATCCTGAATAATCTCAGCAAGCTCCACCATATTATTAAAGGTGTCCATATCTGCGTTGCCTTCCAGAATCTGGCGCATCATATTCTCTACCTGTTCAAGTCCGTCCCTACAAGGCACGCACTTACCGCAAGTCTGGCTTCTTGAACTCTGAAGGAAAGAAAGCTGCACCGCAATAGGACATACTCCAGGCGGATTTGCTTTCACACGCTTCATGAACTTATCAAGAAACTTCGTTGTCTTCTCGTTCATTTCATTTGTGTGCAATACATTCTGTTTGTACATGAAAACCTCCTAATTGACTCTAATCCTGTCACATTTTATCATACTATAAGTAGTGGTTGAAGACAACTAAAATAATAATTTAACAAAAACCGAAGCGGCATCTTTTGCCATTTCTTTAGCCGTTATACTTGCGTCCGATAATCTTTTGATCAATTTTAGAACCTATAAGAATCGTCATCCCTAATGCAAGCAAATAATACGCACGCATCCATACAAATACGGATACCACTCTTATAACTATTTTCCATGCAGTTGAACTGATCTTGTTTAAATATCTTCCCTTCGCAAAATCCCGGAAACATGACCTGCAAAACTCATCTGATGCATATGCTTTCAAAGCCTTCCACACCGATGTAACCTTATTTTTTTGAAAAAAGGTTTCCTGTTTTGCCAGAGAAAATACACCCAAAAAAATATGAAAACATATCATATCCCGATATTGTTCTGACATCTTGCGTTTCATCAAAAAATCATGAAACTCCTTGGCCGCTCCCGTCCATACATCTATAAAATCTTCCTTGTATTTGAACGAAACAGACTCCTCATTTGTCCGGTACAAATAAACACTTTCCTCAACAAAATCATACCTTGGCCGGCATGCCGTGCACTGCATGTTAAAAAGCTTATCCTCCAAGAAGACATATTTCCCCATACTCAGACTGTGATCACAAAGAAACTGCTTTCTATATAACTTTCCCCAGACAAATCCCAAATGTCCATATTGAAAATATCCTCTAAATCGGAAGTCTACATCTTTGACCTCTTCCGGACTACTCAAATGATGATAATTCGTCCGGCTTACATTCTGTTCCGTAAAAATGCGAAAACTTCCGCAAACAATATCTGCATTTTGCTTCGCTGCACACTTTACCAGTTTTGTAATTACATCTGCCCCATCCAAGCGATCATCAGCATCTATAAACAAAACATATTCTCCTGTTGCTGACTCCACACCCGTATTTCTGGCATTACCCACGCCACCGTTAGGGATATGTATTGCCTTTATCCAGTCATATCGGGATGCATAATCATCACAAATTTCTCCGGAGGAATCAGGCGACCCATCATCTATCAACAGCAATTCCTTTTGTACATAATCCTGCTCGATGACGCTATCAATGGCTTCATGCACATATTTTTCAGCCTTATAAACGGGAATAATAATACTAACTCTTTTGTCCATCTTCCTTTACCACCGTCTTCTTACCATTTATCAACTTCAAAAACTCGTTCCATACACTTTGAAATCTCCAGGTCCTGCAAAAAATCAGCACATTCAATCCGTTTGGCACTATCACACACACCGCCATCATCAATACAAAAGAAATCAAACTGCCTTCCTGATAAATGTGCCCCTTTATCCAGCACGCGATAAGAACTTCTACTACAGTCAACAAAACATACTGCACCATATCATAATAAAAACGGTTATCCTGTTGCTTCATATACTCACGAATTAACACCTTCATTCGGTAAAGGATTTCTACCAGATAGGATACAAAAGTTCCCAAAAGGACACCAACAACGCCCAAATCAAACACAAGCACTAAAGAAACCACCAGATTCAATATGGCCACTGTGATTGCCAAATTTCTTTCTTTCTTGAACAATCCGGTCACATTCATCATTATCGTAAGCGGCAACCCTATGGTTCGTGTATACAGGATAGCAATACACCAGAAAATAATCCATTTATCCAATGCATATTCCGGAGTCAGCCAAATATCTGTCACAAACGGTCTCATTAATCCAAAGAGACTGACTGCCACAAATGAAGCACCTATGAAGAAAATAAAACCAATTTGCCTAAGTACCCTATACTCCTTCTCATGATTTTTCTCCACGAATAAATTGCCAAGAGTGGGCTGTATCGCGTTGGAGCAGGCCAAAATAATATTAATCAGAGACTGGGTAATCATTGTATAATTTGAGTACAGTCCCACAATACTTACATTGATGAAACTGGACATAATCAAACTATCTGTGGAAATTAATATTTTTGATGATAACTGGGTTGCAAAAATATTCTTTATATCCCCGATGATTTTTTTCAAAATTGTTTGCTCTAATGGTGCCTTTTTGTGTTTTATCAAATAGGGATACTGCTTATCCACATAGCAGGAAATCACAATGTTCATAATTACTTCCACAACTATGTTTAGGGATAGCGCCAACACATAATTCTGCCAGACTTCCACAATTACAATAATCAAAAGGTAATTTAAGGCATTTGCAATTAATGTCAGAATACTGACAATATATTCTTTTTGATCTGCAATCAAAATAGAACGCTTATAAGAAAGCAGGTAGGATAAAACAGTTTTTAGCAGCCACAAAAAATAAATAGTTCTGATGTATAACAAACTAAAACTGTTATCTTTCAGAAAAATATGTATAAACGGCAAGACGCACAGGCCCAGACAGGAAATAACTATAGCAAAAACACCATACGCTTTCCTGTACAGGTTCATAAGCGATGCAATCTTTAATTCATCTGCTTGTGCCAAAGCTTCGTACAAATGAAACACAACTGCCGTTGCAATGCCCAGTTCAGAAACCGACAATAACGCAATGATATTGGATATTACGCTATTCATTCCGATTAATTCTTCGCCCAGGCGGAAATTCATTACTCTCTGGCAAAAGAAACCAAACACAATTAAAATAATTTGTGCCATCATACTTAAAACACTATTTCTAAATGCTTTTTTTACACGCATATTTTTATCACATCCAATCAAAAATGAGCAGTCAGCCTATCCATAAATCTCAAAGCTATCCGGCCAGGCCTTGCAAATCAGAGTAAGTCCATACTCTCTCGCCATCTCCACCGCATCCATAGTTGGAATGGACTTGGATACCAGCACCGGAATCTGCGCTCGAATTACTTTACTAACCATATCCACCGGAACTCTTCCGGTAGTAAACAGAATACACTTCTTGGGAGCAATATCGTTTAAAGCCGCATAGCCAATAGCCTTATCCATAGCGTTATGACGACCTAAATCTTCCACCACATAAACAATTTTACCTTCCACTGCAAGAACACAGCTGTGAGTGCCACCGGTAGTTTTGTGGAGCTTGGAATCTTTGGAAAACACATCCACAATGTTGTAGACCCACTCCTTCTCCCACGCAACTTTGGACAGGGGTTCGACTCCCGCAAGCTCCACCGGACGAAGCAACACCTGATTGCCAAGTACACTTGTAGGCTCTTCTACCGCTTCGCCTGCCAATTCTTCCTGCACCTTTAAGGTAACTTTTGCCACTTTTCCGTTTTCGCTGATATGCAGCATCTCCACATCATCTATGGTACGAATCAGCCCTTCTGTAATCAACCGTCCCACCACGTAGGCATCCAAATCCTCCGGAGTACACACTAGCTTCGCCACAAGTTGTTCATTTACCCACAGCTCCATGCGATGCTCATATAAAAGTTCACTGACCACTGCCGCCTCCGAACCATCCGCCAATACCTTCAAGGCACCGACTTTTCCGGTATGGGCATTATCCAGACATTCCATTACTCTTATCATCTTGCGCACTCTCCCGCATCGCCTTTCATAATCTCCAAACCATGTTTCAAAGTGGGAAGAATATACTCCAGGCTCTCGCGCACTGCCTTAGGACTTCCCGGCAAATTAATAATCAGAGTCTGTCCCCTCATCACGCTTTCCGCTCGGCTGAGCATTGCTCTGGGCGTAATCTTAAGACTATAAGCACGGATAGCCTCTGCAATGCCGGGAACCCTTTTCGTGGCCGCCCGCAAGGTTGCTTCCGGCGTATTGTCTCTGGGAGAAAGACCGGTTCCTCCCGTGGTAAAAATCACATCTACTTTCTCCTCATCTGCCAGACGTACCATCTCCCGATATAGAGATTCTTCATCATCCGCAAGCACCTTCATGCTCACAACCGCATAACCCGCCGGTTCAATCATATCCCGAATGGCCGGGCCGCTTAAATCTTCACGCGCTCCCACACTTCCTTTATCACTGGCAGTGATAATTCCTGCACGAAATTTCTTGTCCATAATCTCTCCTGTCCGACGTTTACGCCTTACGCCTCCGGTTGACTTACAATCACAAGTTCATCTCCAACGTTAATAACTCCGCCTTTGATAACCTTGGCAAAAACACCTTCTCTTGGCATAATACAGTCACCTACCTGGTGAAAAATCTCACACTCGGAATGACACTTTTTGCCAATCTGAGTCATCTCCAACACCACATCATTGCACTGAAAAACAGTGCCCACCGGCAAAGTCTTAAAATCAAACCCTTCAACAAGAAGGTTTTCTCCAAAAGCACCATCTGCCACATTGGCTCCTCTGGCTCTGAATTCCTCTACTCTGTCATGAGACAAAAGGCTCACCTGTCTGTGCCAATTGCCGGCATGAGCATCCTTTTCCAATCCAAAGTCCTCTATAAATTTAGCAGAACCCACATTTTGCTTAGCGGTTCCCTTTTTTTCACTAATGCATACTGCCACTACTCTTCCCATTTTATCCTCCGATTTGCACCATACGTCTGTTGTCTGAATGTTCCACCTCACAGGGCGTCAATTCCTGCTCAAAATGATGTGCCTTTGGTTTTTTCTTTAGCGCCTCCAATATAGCTATTCTGATTTCCTCATCAGAACACCCTCCGCGCAAAAGAGGCTTTAACTCAACTCCTGTATCATAATGCAGACAAAGCTTCAGTCGTCCCTCCGCCGTCAGCCGCACGCGATTACACTCACTGCAAAATTTATGTGACATAGGGCTGATAAAACCAACCCGCCCCTTAAAATTATCAAATTCATAATACTTTGCCGGGCCGTTTCCGCACTGCGCTACACCTGGTACTGCCTTGCCATATTCTGCCTCCAGCATCTTCAGAATCTCATCCGAAGGGATACCGCGAAAAGCCTTCCCGCACCCCATGGGCATCAACTCAATATATCGCACATCCACATCATTCCACATGGCAAGTGCCGCAAGTCCCGCAATATCTGCTTCATTTAGCTCCCGGCAAGGCACGCAATTAATTTTGACCTTAATATCGGCCGCTAACGCCTGTCTGATGGCCTGTAGCACACTGTCTTTGGCATCCACTCCGGTAATCATTTGAAACCGCTCACCATCCAGTGTGTCCAGACTGATGTTAACACCGGTAAGCCCGGCTGCTTTTAACGCCTCCGCCTGATTGGCAAAGAGCACACCATTGGTAGTCATGGCAATCTCTTCTATCCCGGGAAGCTTTCCCACGTCCCGAATCAATTTAATCAAATTTTTGCGTACCAGAGGCTCTCCCCCTGTAAATCGCACCTTTTTAATGCCAAGATTTGCCATAATCCGTACAACACGATAGAGCTCCTCCAAAGAGAGGAGCTCCTCGTGTGGCATCAGTTCAATACCGCCTTCAGGCATACAATATTTACATCTTAAATTGCACTTATCTGTAACTGATATGCGCAAATAATCAATGGTTCTACCAAAACCGTCTATCATAGTACTAACCGTGCCCTTTCCACTACCTGTGAATTTGAGCCAATGCACAAATTCCGGTGTGAAAATTTATTTTTCGCATTTGCCCTCATATGACACATGCAATAATTCATGAGATTTATGTGACAAAGGCTTCTCCAGGAAATTCTTGTAGCAGGCATCAATCTCCGGATTCTCATGGGAGAAACGAATGGCATTTTGTACGTCCAAATCATACAAAACATTGCTTCGTTCTGCAATGTCAGCTCCACCCTCATGGATAGGCTGACCGCCACCGTTTACGCAGCCGCCGGGACATGCCATAACCTCTACAAAATCATAGGTAACCTCGCCTCTGTCCAAACGCTCCATAAGCTTAGCTGCGTTACCCAGACCACTTACAATAGCAATGCGAATCTTATTGCCTGCAAGATCAATCTCAGCCTCTTTGAGTCCCTCAAGTCCACGGACATACTGGAACATATCCGGCTGTGGATTCTCACCGGTAACAACCTTGTAAGCAGTTCTGAGCGCCGCTTCCATAACACCACCGGTTGCGCCAAAAATCACACCTGCACCGGAATGC